>QMSL01000031.1 GCA_003649665.1 Thermoprotei archaeon
ACTCCCTCTCTAGCGACCTTATCGAGCCAGATCTCCAATCCGAAATCGCTTGAAAGTGCCATCTCCGCTAAAGCTACTCCTATTCCTCCCTCGGATACATCATGACATGCAGCAACGTAGCCTCTATCGATCGCTTTTATTACACAGTTAATTGCCCTCTTTGCCTCATTAACATAAACTTTAGGCACATTATTTCCAACGTATCCTTTAAGCTTAAAGTACTCTGAACCCCCCAGTTCATTGCGTGTGATTCCAATCACGTATATTGGATCCTCAGCTCTCTTTAAATCAACCGTTATGGCCCTTCGTATATCCGGTATTATTCCTAGTGCTGTTATTAGTAGAGTTGGGAGGACTGGACCCAATGGCGATTCATTGTAAAGACTATCCTTCCCGGATATAAAAGGCGTGCCGAATGCCTTTGCGAAATCATAGCATGCCTTTACAGCTCTGTAAAGTGCACCCAATCTATCCGGCTTCTCGGGGTTTCCCCACGTGAAGTTATCCAATATTGCTATCCTCCTTCCTCCTACGGATACGTTATTCCTTATCGCTTCCTCTATGCTTGAAGCGGCCATCCAGTAAGGATCTATTAAACTATAGCGAGGCTTAAGTCCCACAGATATGACTATTCCCATGTCGCTATCATCCAATGGCTTTATTACAACTCCGTCGTTTGGCCCTCCATAATCACCCTGGAGGGGCTTAACCACGGTATTTCCTTGAACCTCATGATCATACGTCCTTATGACACATTCCTTACTTGCTATGTTAGGCGACGTAAGAAGACTCAGTAGTTCGTTCTCTAAATCCTCTGGCTCTGGGAATCTTGGCTCCTCATAGCGCCTAGGCTTCCATATGGCCTTTCTAATTAGCTTAGGAGGATGAAGGAGGAAGTCGACGTCAAGATCTGCTATCAAATGTCCTTTGAAGTATATCTTAATTCTCTTCTCCTTTGTGAACATTCCTATGACCGATACCTCTAATTCCTCCTCCTCGGCTATCTCTAAAACTCTCTCTATATTCTCCTTAGGTATAGCTAGTAACATCCTCTCTTGGGATTCGGAAATCCATATCTCCCAAGGTGCCATGTCCATTTCCCTTAAGTGTAATTTGTCGAGATGTACTATGGCTCCACAATTGGCTCTATCCGCCATTTCAGTAACTCCAACCGCTAATCCGCCTCCGCCTAAATCTGTTATCCCTGATCCAAGATCCTCATCCCTAATTCTCAATATAGCTCTCCTAAGCTTCTCCTCCTCAATTGGATCTGGAATCTGTACTGCGGAACGTGATACCTCTTCTGAATCCTCTCTCAGCTCAGCTGAAGCGAAAGTAGCACCATGTATGCCATCTCTTCCTGTCCTATTGCCGATTACTACTATTAAGTCTCCTGGCTTTACTTTGAATACGTACTTTTCCTTTGGAAGAACTCCTACGCAACCAGCATAGACAACTACGTTACCGACATAGCCCTCATCAAAGTATACTGCACCAGCTACCGTAGGTATTCCCATATTATTCCCATAATGCCCTATCCCAGCTACAACACCTCTAAATAGGTATCTAGGATGTTTAATTCCTCTTGGGAGTTTCTCATATGGATAGTCCAAGGGACCAAAGCATAAGACATCTATAACTGCTATTGGTTCAGCCCAAACTCCAAGTATATCTCGTATTACCCCTCCTACCCCTGTTGCAGCCCCTCCAAATGGATCTATTGCTGAAGGATGATTGTGTGTTTCAACCTTTATCGCTATCGCATAACCCTTAGTGAAGTCGACTATTCCTGCATTATCCTTTAAAAAGGAGACTATCCATGGAGCATTGACTTCTTCCGTAGCCTTAGCTATATAGCTCTTAAGCATATTTTCGACTAACACCTTCCCTTTTTCATCAACAATAATTCCTTTAAACACCTTGTGTCTGCAATGTTCTGACCATAGCTGTCCAATTGTCTGTAACTCTATATCGGTTGGATTTCTCCCTTTTAGCCTAAAGTACCTCTTCACTTCTCTCATCTCGTTTAAGTTTAAGTTTAACCCCATTCTCTCGCTGATCTCTAGTAGCTCCTTATCCCCTGCATTTATGACATCTATTTCATATACTTCAAAGGGTAAAGGTAACTTCTTATACCTCATGCCTCATGCACCGAGAACTTATACCTGTCCTTAACTGGGTTCGCTAAGAGGCGTCTACAGATCTCATCAATTAGGTATTCCGCTCTCTCCTTAGACTCAGCCTCTATCTCTATTCTATATACCTTCCCTACGCGTACGTTAATAACAGAATATCCCATGTCGTTAAGCGCTTCTTTAACACTCTTTCCCTCAGCGTCCACAAGTCCTTCTTTAAGCCAAACTTCGACGAGTGCTACGAAGCGAGGCATGCTTATCACGTCTTGTACCTTATATTCTTCTCGGCAAAATGTGCAATATCCTCAGCTATTCTCCTAGCTTCCTCTATATCCTCATGATAAGCTACAGCTAATCCCATTCTCCTAGTTGGATACGCTACTGGCTTTCCAAAGTACCATACATCCCCTCTATAGCCCTTCCTCCTTATATATGCATATACCCTTCCCGCATTCCATCCCAGAACTGGAACTTCCTCGCTGGGTAGGTCATGAGGAGCTAGGATTACATGTGCTACACAGTACTCGCCTTTTATCTTAAGTCTTGTTACTTCCTTGCTTAGAGGAAGTCCTATTGATGCAAGAAGATGTAGCGCCCCCTCATCTTTCTCAAGAGCCCATCTAGTAACCATCCCTGTATCATGGGGTCTGTTCGCGAATTCACTATTGTACACCTTATCGTCTATTACAAACTGCTCTACTGCATAAATGCCTAGCCCACCAAGGTATTCAGCTATTCTCTTAGCGTATTCTTGACACTTCCTTACCGCCGCCTCAGATATTGTAGCTGGTAGCCAACTCTCATGATATGTAGCGCCAGGTCTCTTATGCTCAACTGGAGGTAAGAGTGTTGTGACTATATTGCCATTTTCATCAAAGTGTCTCAGAACGAGTTGTGTTATCTCAGTTCCCCTCTCCTTTAACTCCTCAAGATATCTCTCTACTACTACTATATCCCCCTTACCTCTAGCATGTTTCACGGCGTATTCATATGCTTTTTCCACATCTTCCCATTTCTTAGCTATGGTGGTACCATGGCCGCTTGATGTCATTATCGGCTTTATGATAAGCGGTAAGCCCATGTCCTTAGCTACTCTCTTTAATTCTTCCTCACTATCCGCGTATTGCCACTCAACGACGGGCACTCCAACTCTTTCAAACAATAGCTTAGTACTCAATCTATCCATGCCTATGAGCGGAGCATAAGGCGTAGAGACAACATTATACCCCTCCTCCTTGCCTAACTTAAAAACGCGAAGTGTATCCGCTCTTTCAATCTCTAGATAAATTGCATGTGGCTCCTCAGGGTTTGGTACGTACTTCCGTATGCACTTCTCTAATAGATCGCCATTTAGCATGTCTATTATTTCATAATGATCTGCTACGTCTTGAGCAGGGAAACCATCATATCTATCTATGGCAACTGTTCTAATCCCGCCATTAGCACCTCCTAGTTCTCTCTTTGCAGCAGTTAGTACTAAGTCTCCTAACTCTCCCCCTCCTACAGATATGTACGTAAATGGTTTTTCAGGCCTTAGCTCCTCAAGGGGCCTAAGGTTCCTCTCATACTCCTTTCTAAACGATTCCGCTTCCTCTAATATCTTAACTCTATATTCGACTACATCCATAATATCAACTCCTAATGACCTTAAGCTCATCAAGGAGATTCTTAACTGGATCTATCTTTCCTATTTTAGGATGCCAGTCAACCCTCTTACCTAAGATACCTCTCTCCTCACGGTATTTGTAGAGACGTCTAACCCTCTCAGCTATTTCTGTTCTCTTCCTTATCATTTCCTCACTACCTATGTCGGATCTATAGAAGAGCTCCCATCCATCTAGTAGTCTTACGGGTCTATTGCTTAAGCATCTCTCTATCTTAATTGATGCTTGCTGTGGACTCTCTCCAAATGCGAGTATCTCAATCATTCTCGAACCTCCTGTTACCATGCTTCCATCTTCCTTGAGATGTACTGAGCCCCAGTATAGCTTACACCCTGCCTTCTCTATTGCCTTCTCATCCACATAAACGGGATGATTTTTAGCTAGATCCCTGAAGTCTGGATAGCCCTTAGGGGCCATTGCTTTTACAACAGTTGCAACCTCAGCGAATTCTATCTTAATCTTGGATAATCTCTCATCTATTATAGCCTCAAAAATGTCTACGATATCCGTTTTTAGCATGGCCATTACGTTCACTCCTTCGGGATCTCCTAATCTTGAATACATCTCTATTAGAGTAGGTCCCTCAATTTCAGTAAGCATCATCTGGCCTGCTATAAAGCCATGATATCGCTCACCAGTGATCCTTTGTATTGCATCTACCATTGCTTTAACTATCTCGAGACTTCTATCATACTCCTCTTTAGTTATGAATGGTAGCAGATAACCTCTGCCCGTATACGAGCCCATACCTCCGGTTTCGGGTCCAATATCATATTCGTAAGCATGCTTGTTATCTTGAACTAACGGCATTCCAACTACGGTCCTTCCATCTACAAAACATTGAAGAGTATATTCAGGCCCCCATACCTTTTCTTCTATTAAGATTCTCTCCTCTATGTCCCCGTACTTCTTCATGTATTGCTCTATCCATCGTATATGTCTTTTCTTAAATTGCTTCTTCTCACTCCTCAGATAGACCTGTAAATCCTCCACAACCTTGACACCTTTGCCGCCTGCCTGTCTTGCGGGCTTTAACGCTACGTTCTGAAGCCAGGTAAGAGTATCGGCGTGTTTCTCTAAGTCCTCTATAGCTTCCTCATATGAGCGGTATGTCTTAAAGAGTAACTTACCGGGTATATTAAACCTCCATTGCAACCTCCTCATTTCTGCTTTTGACATTTCTATTATTGATAAGCTCCTTTTCGCTCCTATACATGGGATTCCCCTTTTCTCAACTTCATCAGGAACTCCATGGAAATTGGGCTCTTCAGGTCCTATCACCACCATATCGACATTCCACTTCTCAGCGAGCTCAGCTACTTTAATGGCATCAGTAGTACGTGCTAATGCATATTCACCACCACTTTGCTTCACTATTCTATATATTCCTGGATTTCTTAGCTCACTCACCCAGTATATTTTTGGGCTGTGAGTACTCCTTGCAATCGCCTCTGCTAATGCGTGCTCTCTAGCTCCACCTCCAACTCCCATTACCTTCACGTTCTCCTCCTCCAGCATGAAAGGCATAATCTATTACATGGAAGACCTATAGCCTTACAGAGACTTTCAATCGAAAGGAAGCTAAAGGTATCCGCACCTATAACTTCGGCTATCTCTCTTTCATCAAGAGCTCTAGCTATTAATTCATCAGGAGGTGGGATCTCAATCCCATAGGGACATGAGGATACGAGAGATGGGCTTCCTATACGCACATGTACTCTCCTAGCTCCCTTTCGCTTAAGATTCCAGACAGTATTTCTTAACGTTGTTCCACGCACTACACTATCATCAATCAATACTATATCCTTCCCGTCGATTACGCATTTTATTGGATTCAGCTTAAGCTGTACTCCCACAAGCCTTTCGAATATCGATGGCTTAATTGCGGTTCTCACCTTACGACCTGTTGTCACAAATCCAAGTGATACTGGAATTCCTGAACTCTTTGAATAACCTAATGCAAATGGTATTGCTGTTTCAGGGATTCCTATGACTATATCCGCTTTAACTGGGTGCTCCTTTGCAAGCATTACCCCTATGCTCTCTCTCACCTTATAGATAGGTATGTCGTTTATTATGGAATCAGGCCTAGCTAAATATACGTATTCAAAACTACAATATTTAGGTTCGACTTTATCAGCTCCCTTTACCCTACCCCTCTCTATGCTATAGGGATCAAACTTAACTACTTCTCCTGGTTTTACGCATGCTATATGTTCCATCCCAAGTACATCGAGAGCTGAGGACTCTGAGGCTACAGCGCCAAGATCAAAGCCTAAAGATCCTACTTCAAGTGGCTTTACGCCATGTACGTCCCTGCCTGCTATAAGCTCCTGGTTTTCGGTCAAAGCGATGAAGGAATATCCTCCGTTAACTTTTTCGATAATATTTAAGGCAGCTCTTAAGGCGTTTTTAGTTCTATCTATCTCCTCAGCTAGAAGCTCAGCAAAGGCTCTCCATGATTCCCTTACATCCTCTTCAAGTTCTGGCTTTCCATCACCAACTAAGATCAACCCTAAGGGATTGCTTACCTCAATGGGGGTTTGTTCCTCAGTTGGCGACACAAAGCCCACTCCGATGAAACCAGGAATAGAGTTAATAGTTTTCTCATCGAAAGCTTCATCAACGAAACCCTTCTTGGTTACATTATGTAATTCTTTATCAAAGGTTATTATAGATGCGATTTCTTGCCCTCTATGTTGTAAGGCTAGTAAGCCATAATAAACGAAGCGAGCTAATCTCCAATTCTCCCTTCCAAGGCCAAATGGATATATTCCTAATATTCCTGGCATATACTATCCTCCCCACTCAACAAGTCTTCCTCTTATCCTACTCCCACTTAAGGCTAATTTCCTCCCCTCATCTGCTATTTTCTGAGCATAGGGGGTTGGATACCTACCGGTTACACACGCCAAGCAGAGATTGTTAGTACCAACAGCCTCACAGAAGTCCCTTATAGTCTGATAATTCACGGAATCAACCCCTAGTATCTTAGCTATTTCCTCCTCATCTCGGTTAAATCCTATTAATTCATGAAATGTCGCCATATCAATTCCATAAAAGCATGGGCTTATTATTTTTGGAAACGTTGAAAATACGTGTATCTCCTTAGCTCCCGCTCTCCTTAAGACATGAACTATATACTTTAACGTATCGCCTCGCACTATGCTATCGTCAATTAAGGCTATGCGTTTCCCGCGTACCTTATCATAAAGTATGTTATACTTATGGGAAACTATTGCCTCTCTCTCCCTCTTAGTCATTATGAAAGCTCTATGCCTTAAGTAACGATGCCTAACTATAATTGGTTCTATGGGCTTTCCTGTCTCTATATGAAAGCCATAGGCTGCATCCTCTGCTGTCTGAGGGACTGGCACTATTATATCTACACGCTGAGCTACCTCATGATATCTCCTCGCAAGTCTCCTTCCTAATTCTCTCCTTACCTCATACACGTATTTTCCATTAGAGAGCTTGGAGTCAGGTCTTGCAAAATACGCGTATTCAAAGGCACAGAGAGCCTCAGTACCATTATGAAGCTGGTAACTGTTTACATCCTCCTCTGCGACTATAAGCTCTCCTGGCGCTATCGATCTATTCTTAAGTATTCCGTTTACAGCTAAAGCTACGTTCTCTGAAGCAATACCTACAGTCTCCTCATCCTCTGAGATTCCAAAGATTAATGGCTTAATACCATGCGGATCTCTGAATGCAAACATCTCTCCCTCACTAGTTATTCCCACAACTGAAAATGCTCCATCAACCTTCTCTAGAACTCTCTTAACTCCTTCAATTAGATCTCCCTCATCCTCTATGCCCAATAATAGTTCATACGCCAATACGTAGGCGTCTGATGTTCCATTGATTTCAATTCCCATCTCCTCAATCTCTCTTCTTAGAGGGACTACGTTCGCTATATTTCCATTATAGGCAATACATACTTTCCTACCCTCATGTGCTACTATTATTGGTTGTGCATCCTCGAATAGCTTCCTCTTATCTATGCTTCCTGATGTAGCGTAACGTACATGGCCTACTCCAAGACTCGCCCTTAGCTTAACACACCACCCACTCATTCTCTCTATATCTAAGTCTGCAATAAGACCAAGGCCTTTAACTACATTGAACTTTTTATCGTAAGTGACTATGCCATATGACTGCTGACCTCTATGATTTAGTGTTAACAAGGCCCAGTATATCGCTGGAACTACGTTCTCCCCTTTATAGCTCTTAATCCCGACTACACCACAGTCCTCGAATATTTCATCGCTCACTTTGATCCCCCTTAAGTACTTCATCTAATCCCACAACATCTATTTCATCTGCACTTTTCAATCCAACAAGCACTTCGTAAGCCCCTTTAACCCTCAGAGCTACCTGCTTTATGACGTTCTTCGGTAATCTTGGTGGTTCTCCCTCGCCATTATACCCAATGCGTCTTAAGTACTCTCTTAAGAACTCCTTATCTAAGCAGTATCTCTCCTGAGTCCTTCCTGGCTCATAATATTTTTCAAGCCATATCCTTGCAGAATCGTGGGTTGGTGGCTCATCTATTTGAATTATCGTTCCATTATAACGGCCGAATTCAAGCTTCACATCAGCTATAATTAGGCCTACCTTTCTCGCCTCTTTCTGATAGAACTCATAGAGCTTAAAGCATGTCTCCTCTATTTCATTCCATTCCTCTCTAGTTACGAGTCCCATAGCTATGGCCTCGTCTTTACTTATCTCTCTATCATG
Organism: Thermoprotei archaeon; assembly: GCA_003649665.1. GTDB lineage: Archaea > Thermoproteota > Thermoprotei > QMSL01 > B3-G16 > B3-G16. The sequence continues at coordinate 8,540 of QMSL01000031.1, forward strand.
TCCTTTCTCGCTCTTAGTAGTAGGTGTAAGAATGGGCTCAGGGAGCTCTTCAGCTAGCTGTAATCCATTTGGAAGTTTTACTCCTGATATCTCCCTGATTCCCTTACGATAGGCCCTCCATGCAGATCCATATAGATAGCCCCTAATTATCCATTCTATATTTATTCTCTCAGCCCTTACGACCTTAAGCGTTCTCTCGTTAAGCTGTTCTACGAAGTGATTAGGGCATATCTTCCTAGTTTTTGAGAACCAATATGCTGATAGTAGCGTTAAGAAAATTCCCTTATATGGAATTAAATCCTTCATGACTACGTCAAAGGCCGATATCCTATCAGTATGGAATAAGAGGAGATGATCGCCCAAATAATATATGTCCCTTACCTTTCCTCGTCTTGGCTCTACCTCGCGACCAAATAACCATGAATACCTTATCGCTTTAGCATAACCTCCTTCTATAAATGGGTCGTCCACTATCTCATATTCGTATATTACATCGTGTCTCAAAGACTTGCTCCCCCATAGCCACTCTTCTTTTAGCATTATTATGTGAAAAATATAATCGGATATAAAGGTTACTTTCACATAATAATGTTAATACGTTTAACATCACAATGTTTACTTCATGTATTTTTACTCAAATGAGAACTCTTTCGCGATCTCATATGGTATGCCTATTCTTAATGCATCTTTTATTGACCTCAACGGCCTATTTTTCATTAGCTTAGCTACTAGTTTCTCACCAAGGCTAGGTATAAGTTTAAGGAGCTTGTAGTTTAGCTTATTGACGGGTATTGGATGAGGAAGACCTGTCACGCTTCTGTATCCATGATCGACTATTATGAAATTCATCTCTTTATATAATGGCAATTTCATTGGTATTGCTATTAGTATAGGGTAGCTTCCTACTTGTCTAGCATAGGTTAATCTCTTCTTAGTATTGTATGCCTCAGTATATGCTTCCCTGAGTACTGTCATCTGCGGTATCACTCTTCTTAGCATCGGTAGATCTACCTCTTTTCTCATTCTCTCCTTATAGATGTGGAAAATTCTCTTATGTTTCCTGATAATACTATCGCCTACTTCCCACATCTCAGTACCTGGAAATGCCATGACCTGTCTTATGTTTATCCTACGTACCATTAGCCCTTCATTATATACCCTCTTCATGAACTCTAAGTTAAGCTCATATGTCCGTGGTGTTTCTCCCCTAAGGCCATAAACAAAGTTTATGCCTGGAAGAAGATGAGGGAGTCCATTCCATCCTCTCCTAGCTCCTATTTCGTTTATTATTCTTATTGCCTCCATTGCCTCCTCTGGCAATACCTTTAGGTTATTTCGCCTTATTACCTCTGGATCTGCCGATTCAAGTCCCATTGCTGCTACATCCCCAGGAGTGTGATATTCAACTATAATCTTCGTTATCTTACGTGCTTCCTCCTTCCAATGATATACTGTTCCAGGGTTTACGTTGTCTATATGTAGTGTTCTTAAGTTTGGAGCCACCCTCCTTATGCCTCGGAATAACTTAGCTATTGCCTCTACGTTTGGTTTTGGGAATTCCGTCTCACCCACGCCTATTGCCTGATAAGCATATAGATCCGGTTGTCTCCCCAGCCTTATCCTCCTTACTCCAAGTCTATACAGTTCTTCGATTTCCTTTAGGATCCCGTTAAGAGGTCTATAATCTGGTTTTCCATAAAATCTCTCTATACAGAAGGAGCATGGTCTCCCGAAGTAAGCCTTAGGGCAGCCTCTATACGTCTCTATTTCAACTATCAATCTCTCAGGATAGCATGGATGTTTAATTACTATGTGAGCTCCTCTTCTAGCAATCTCGTTTAATATAGGGCTACTCCTCGGAAGAGTAACGTAATTATTTACTCTCTCTACGCTTAACTTCTCCCTTAGCAGATCCAATAGCACGGCTTCGACATCACCATAAGCTATAACGTCAAATACCTCCTTTAGAGCATCCTTTGGTATGGCGCACCTTCCTCCCTCAACGCCAAATCCAAATCTCGCTGCTGGTCCTCCAAGCACCTTTATGGGCTCTCTTATAAGCCTCGAATACCTGATCAATTCCTCATAGCTTATTGGAGTTCCCCCTAAGTACTTACCCGGAACTGCTGTTCCTGCTATGAACACGACTATTTTCGCTTTATTTGCAGTCCTTAGCAGTCTTGGATTCTCTCTAATTTGGTCTATGGTGAAGTATTCAACCTGCCATTCTGGTCTCTCATACCATATCGCACCTGCTACATATCTTTGTATAGCATCAAGATATGGAGGTACACCTAGTCCCGCTGGCTCATCAGTATAGCCGTCTATTATTACTACATCTACCATTTCTATTCCCTCAAGTGAATCCAGCCCTTCTCCTCAAGAGGACGTAGTCCTTCCTTTCCCTCTAGGTACACTCCGTATCCCTTCTCGACATACCCGATTACAGTTACCCTTACTCCGATTTTATTACATAAATCCCTTACCTGCTTCCAGCAACTAGGCTCTAGTGTGAATAATAACTCGTACTCCTCTCCTGCATGAAGTGCTAATGAAAGTGGATCCAAGGAGTTAGCCTTGGCGTATTCTAATGCCTCCTTTGCAATAGGTATGGCCCTCTCCCTTACAATAAGCTTTACATTACTAGCTCTTGCCATCTCGTGTAAGCTACGGGAAAGACCATCACTTAAGTCTATTGCTGAATGAACACCATCTAGCTCTGAGAGCAACATGCCCAATTTTAGTCTGGCTTTAGGTCTATACGCGGCCTCATATATACGCCTCATATCTGAAATTCCGGTTCCGCCCTGAAGAATATAGTGGAAAGCGGCTCCCGTAAGACCAAGCTCTCCACTTATAGCTATTAGATCTCCTGGCCTCACTCCATTCCTCCACAAAGGCCTCTTAGTAACCCCTACCATAAAGCCATCTATCACTACCTCCTTACTCTCTCCTATATCTCCTCCCCATATATCAAAGCCATATTCCTTCGCGCAATCCGCTATCCCCTTATATATCTCCAGTATGCTCTTCATGTCTAGCCTCCTCGTAACGTTAAGTGATACGAGAAATCCTAATGGCCTCGCTCCCTTTGCTGCTAAGTCACTTACGCACGAAATGGCAAGTCTCCATCCAAACTCA
>QMSL01000032.1 GCA_003649665.1 Thermoprotei archaeon
ACTATTCTATCTACTTCCTCTTTTTCCTTCCCTTCAACATAATCTCTAAGATCTGTTAGAAGAGATACTATCCTAAATGGCTGAGCTTCGGTAATATCTAGGAAGAACCTGAATTTGGGCACGCCTACAAATACAGCGTATCTTATGCGTTGTGGCAGATCAAGTCCCCTAACTAGCAAGCCATAATAAGTAGCCATTCCTATTAAAACGTCTAGTTCTCCTGCAATAAATCTCTCAATTTGGTCTTTCTTCTTAGTAGCGGTTACTACATCAGCCCTTATACCATTTGAAACTAAATATTCCTTTACCTTCTCAGCAAATGCTACTCCCTTATCTAGAGGAACAAAGACTAAGGCTCCTGTTCCGAAAAGCTTGATTATGTCTAAAGTAGCCTTAAGTAAGTCCTTGGCGCCTGGTACATATATGTCCTGAATATTCCTTATTAGCTCTGATCGAGAGCCTGCCTCAAAGTTTAGTAGTTCACGGAACAATCTAACTCTAAGTCCCCTTGGTCTTCCCGTAGCACTAGAGACTATAAGAACTCCTGGCTTTACTTCATCGATTATGCTTTTTAGCTTATCCTTAAGAACTACTATCTTATTTCTTACTTCCTCTAATTCCTTAGCGTATTCCTCGCTTTTCTTTGCTAGCGTTAAGAGGTAGGGAACTCGTCGCTTAAGCCTTATGAGCTCTAAGCCGAGCTGTATGTGCTCTTCTGTAAATCCAAGTAACATCAGTACGCGATCTATGTTTCTCGATGACTTAAGAAGTGCATCAACATCATCAACAAATATAAAATCAAAACGTAATCCCTTTAAGAGCGAGTCGAAGTTCCTTGCAAGAAACTGAGATGTTGTTATGAGTATATTAAAGTCCCCTTGCTTAACTTTCTCGTCATATTCCTTACGTACCGACTTAGATAAACCAGATAAATACGCAATTATATTCACGTCAATTTTAAGTTTCTCAGCAATTGTACGCATTCTCTCATATACCTGCTTCACGAGAAGCGATGTGGGAAGCACCATATAACAACGCTTTCCCTTCAACGCTAAATATAAGGATGCCACGATTCCAAACATGGTCTTTCCAACACCAGTAGGAGCTATTATAGCGAAACTTCGTCCTTCGAGAACTCTCTTAGCCCATGTCCTTTGTGCACTCCAGAGCTTACTACCTATAGCCTTCTCAAAGAGCTCGTCTAACTCCTTAAGAAGTATGTCTAGCTCTACAACCTTGCGATAATCCTTTAAGTTACCTAATTCCTTAAGCTTTCTAAAGACTTCAAGCTTAAATTCGAGAGGCGTTAGTTTCGATGAATAATATAACTTTACTAGCTTCTCAGCCTCATCAGGGGGTAGACAACGTTCACAAGGTAGCATCAGCCATAACCTTTCATCGGTAATCTCACCGCCACAGTTCGGGCATGCCCTTCTAAATATCGCCCTTACTGTAGGCAATTTCATCAACTCGATTTAAACCTAAAAGGGGAGGTTTATAAAGGCTATGTCTATTCCCAACATTGAAATATAATATTATGTCTGCTTTATGTAGCCTGCATATCTAGCCCATCTATGAAGGGCTGCTAGTGCAGAGACAGCTCTTTCGGGAGTAGGATACGTGGGTATGCCTGCTTTCTCCATTTTCCTCATTGCTCTATCGCATTCCACTCCTCCAACGAAGTTCACTACGATTGGTTTCTTTACCTTCGCCTGAGTATATGCTTCAATTATGGCATCAGCGAGTGCTTCAGGATCAGTTATTATGGTCTGACAGTAGAGTAGGATTATGGAATGTATTCTAGGCTCATTTAACGCTTCTAGTAATGCGCCTTTATATTGTTCCTCACTTGCCTGTCCCGTTAAGTCTATTGGATTATGTGGACTGCCAAAGGCAGGCATGTATTTTCTGAATTTATCCTCTAAGTCCTTTGGCATTTCCAGTAGCTTTAATCCGTATGCCTCACATGCATCAGTAGCAAGAACGCCTGCACCACCACCATTAGTTATTATGACTACGTTCTCTCCCGATGGGGGTGGAAGTATAGCTAATGCTCTTGCCCAATCGAAAGCCTCCTCAAAGTTATTTGCTCTCAATACACCGCATTGTTTAAATGCTGCATCATATACTCTATCGGAGCCAGCTAAGGAGCCTGTATGAGAAGCAGCAGCTTTTGCACCCCTCTCACTGCGACCAGCCTTTATCACAACTATCGGCTTCCTCTTAGAAACTTCTCTTGCTACTTTCATGAACTTTCTGCCATCCTTTACGCCTTCCATGTAGATTAAGATTACCTTCGTATGCTCATCCTTTCCAAAGAACTCAAGGAGATCTGCATCCTCTATATCAGCCTTATTACCAACACTTACTACAGCTGATAGTCCTATTTCCTCAAGTATGGTCCAGCCCATTAGGGCAATTCCTAACGCTCCACTTTGAGATATAAACGCTATGTTGCCAGGGAGTACATCCCTTGGACCAAATGATGCATTAAGCTTTGATGGCGTATATACGAGGCCGAAGATGTTAGGTCCTAAGAGGCGCATATTGTACTTTCTAGCAATTTCTACTATCTTCCTCTCTAAGTCAACATTCCCAATTTCTCCAAATCCGGCACTTATTACTGCAACTGCCTTAACTCCCTTCTTACCGCACTGTTCAAGAACCTCTGGTACAAACTTCGCGGGTACTGAGATCACTGCTAGGTCTACTTCATCTGGTATTTCTAAGACTGACTTATAGCATTTAAGACCTAGTATTTCGTCAGCAGATGGATTCACAGGATATATCTTACCAGGATACCCATATTCTATTAAATTGCGTAATATCTCGTGACCTATCTTTCCCGGCTTCCTTGATGCTCCTATAACTGCTACGCTCTTGGGATAGAACATGTACTTTAATTGATGTTCTCCACTACCCTGACTCATGATATTGATCCCTCCAGACCCTTAATCTCTAACAAACTTTCACATTTTTAACTTTATGTTTCGGTTAAAATTATCAGTTAGGATTAATTCTTAACTAGGCATAGACAGGCTAAAACTGGCGAATGGGCAGATTACGTGGTCTAAGGCCTAATGCTCTCATTATCTTAATAAGACCTTCACGTGTCACCTTACCGTCGGGACCTACGACTTCATCTCTAGTAGGTATTACGAGTAAATTTCTATAAAGGCCTGGAGATGTAGGTGAGTAGAAGACCTGTATCGCGAAAACTAACAGGTTTATATCTCTACTAGTAAAATTCTGCTCTATAAACCTGATATCGCGCTCCGTTAAATGCGCTCTTCTCCTTAACGACTCTATGGCACCTTCTTTACTCTCATCCATAGCATCAAGTATATCCTCCACTGTAAGGTCAAACTGCTTTAGGAAGTCTTCTAATGCTTTCCTAAGGGGAACGTACATACATGGTAGTTATAGCGAGAGGTATATTAAACTTTGTTTCTCTCTACATATATCTCGAGCCTTACGGGTACACTCGTCGTATATCCCTTGGAAACGGAATAGCATCTCTTATATGCTTTAATCCACAGATCCACATGACTAACCTATCAACGCCTAAGCCGAAACCGCTATGGGGGACTGATCCATAGCGCCTTAAGTCAATGTACCATTCATAGTCCTTAGGATCAAGTCCAAACCTTTTTATCTTCTTTACGAGTTCGTCCTTATCGTATATACGTTCGCCTCCGCCTATTATTTCTCCATAACCTTCAGGAGCTAAGAGATCGGCTGATAAGGTTACCTCAGGTCTCTCTGGATCATTCCTATGATAAAATGCCTTGCATGCCTCAGGGAACCCTATAACGAAGACTGGTTTGTCGAATTCGCTTACTAGTGCTCTTTCCTCATCTGCTCCAAAATCATCACCCCATTCCACTTCAAATCCCTTTCTCTTAAGTATTTCAAGTGCTTCATCATAGGTTATCCTATAGAACGGTAGCTCGCTTTCCTTAATGAGGATATCTACATTCCTTCCTAAGGTCTTAAGCTCTTTTTCTCTTTCGTCAACAACCTTCTTAATGATATATGCTACCAACTCCTCCTCTATTCTTAATATGTCTTTAAGGGAATACCATGCAACCTCTGCTTCTGCATGCCAGAACTCAGATAGGTGTCGTCTACTCCTTGATTTCTCTGCCCTGAATGAGGGAGCTATGGTATATACCTTCTCTAGTGCGTATATTAGTGCCTCTAGATAGAATTGAGAGGACTGTGTTAGATAAACTCCTTTACGACCGAAATAGTCTACTTGAAACAGCGTTGCTCCTCCCTCGACGGCCGCTGTTATGAACATTGGTGCTTGTACCTCATAGAATCCGTTCTTCCTAAAGTATTCATGTATAGCCTCGAAGACCGTATGCCTTATCTTTAGGATAGATGTCATGTAGCTACTCCTAATCCATAGATGTCTTACATCAAGCAGATATTCAGACTCTGATCTTACTGCATCCTCTGTTATGGGAAACGGCTCTGCATAGTGTACTACCATTATATCCTTTACGTGAACTTCCCTTCCTCCAGGAGCCCTCTTGTCATATTTTAGAACTCCTTTGACTGTTACAGATGATTCTATTGTAAGGGGCTCTACTTTTTCCCAAATACCTTCTTCGTTCTTGTCAACGACGCATTGGATTACGCCGCTTGAATCCCTTAAAAGGAAGAACACTTTATCCTTAAGCTTACGTATTCTATAGACCCAACCCCTAATACTGACGGCTGTACCATCTCGCACGTCACTACTAAAGAGCTTACCTATTTCGGTGAATTCAATAGCGACCACCCTCCCTCTTTTGGGATAATCATTCAATCCCTATATTTTAATTACTATTACTTTAGGAGATCCCCTAACATTTTTATTTTTTCACGTGTGAGGAATCCATAACTATATATTGAGATCTCCTCAAATCCAAGCTTTGCTATCTGTTTCATAAGCTTCACTATAACCTTGTAATCCATACCTGCTGTTATCGATAATATCGGGATTACTGTGCTTCTACTAAGCTTCTTTGCTTTTTTCAACTCATTTATTAACGCTCTAGTATTGTTATGAAATACTCCATAATAGAGTACTGGTCTTATTCCATCCACCTCTCTGGAGAGCATCTTATAATCCACTCCTAATAGAGATGAAATACTAGGCGGAGGTACGAGCAGAATCACCTTAATGCCACATGACTTTACCACGTCAATTAGGCTAGAGATTACGTCGTAGACCGTATCACATCTAAAAGCTGTGAACTCGGGAAGTTCCTTCTCAAGCATATTATTGAATTTCTTAAGTATTGCATAATGCGAGGGAGTAAATGACATTGAGTATTTTATGAACGTTGCATCGCTAAGCTTTAATTTGTTCGCAATCTTCCTTATGACTGGTATATACTCGCTTAGGTTTAGTTCCTCATCCCTTGCATCTGTTTGAGCAAATCTCGAGAAGCACGCTGCTCTACCTCGAAGTGCCGGAGAAAGGGGATACCAGTATTCGCCCAATTCCATTACATCAACGAAATCTAATAGCGCTATGTTGTTAGCTAAAGCTATCATGTAGCGTTGCACGTTAGAGTTATGTATTGAAAGCCAAGAACCGCCGTACTTTACAGGTTCGCCTTCATTATCTATGCTAAGGAACTCTTCATCTAAGACGAAGTTATTCATAAAGTTTACATGAACTACCGTCTTAAGACCATATGAATTAGCTTTCATGGTGACATACTTTAGGTCAAAAAATGTAGCTCCCTCGACAAAATAGGGCTTAAGTTTGGTTGCTCTATACAGTGTATTATCCGGCTTGAAAAAGAGTTGACCAGGAGAGAACCTCGTTGTATAGACTCTATTCTCGAAGAGAAATATTCCATTAACTCCTATTCCATCAACATGATTTGCAAATATAGTTATATTGCTCACATTCATGAATCCAACGATATTATTCAAGACCTCGTCCACGCTTTCGAGTGGAATATCCCAGGGGTGAATCCATATGTCAACTTGCATGTGCTATCACCCTTAATTACGGGGAAGTACATCGAATCCTTATCTCCATGCATATAATTTGTAGTGAGAACAATTTTAATTGATTTGCGGTATTATGTTTCATCACATTATGTGTAATTAGCTATCTCATGTGTGACGTACTTTACTTCATGATAAAGATAGGTCGTTCTTGATTGTCTTTGTAATACTCGGAGATTAAAGGAGGGATATCAACCTTTACATCGCGACTGAAATTTAAATATAGTCGGTGAAAACGTGACACATAAGAGTAACTTAAAACTCGTTAGCGTACACCTACCCGAAAAGTATGTAGAATATCTAGAGAAGTTAGTTGAGATGGGTCTTTACCCATCTAGAAGTGAGGCGATAAGAGTCGCAGTCCGAGATCTAATAAGAAGGGATTTATGGAGACAAAGATATTCACCGAAGAGAAGAATGACTGCATAACCTTTATAACGTAGTGATAACTAACAGAAGACGAGTAAGTATGTCGTTAGCCAAGGAGTTAAAGGATAAGATTAGAGATAAACTAAAGAGCATACTAGACCCAGAACTTGGTCTAAACATAGTTGAGGCCGGTTTTATAAGAGATATTAAAATAGATGAGAATGGGGTCGTTACGATTTCTTTAATGCTTACCTCACCCTTCTGTCCCTTAAGCGCATACATAGTAGAAGGTATCCGTAATGTTGCAATGAGTATAGAGGGAGTAAAAGATGTTAAGGTAAATATAGTAGGCTTTGGTATACCACCGGAGCTCAAGAGGAGATTTAAGCTTGAGCAGTAGTAGATTTTTCAACAATCCCTTCCTCTTCTAATTTTGATGTTCCTCTTATCTTCTCAAGGATAAATCTATACACGCCTTCAGGCTCAGGAACTCCATATAGGACAAATGGTGGTAACCAATATGGTACGATCCTACTTTTAGCTCCGCCGATTAATGTTACTATTCCTGGAGAGCTTCCACTGGTGGTTCCAAACGAAAGTGTAGAAGTGTTCATAGAGAGACCTACCATTGACGGAGTTATCGGTAATATCGTACCGTAGTTAAATATCCTACCGAGTATGCCTTTTATGAGGAAGAGATCTACTATTTTATCGTATGGAATGCTACGTTCCTCGTAAAGTAAGAAGCGCTTCCGAATTATTATGCGGTAATCCGTAAGAATGTAAGTTATCCCGTGACGATATAATTCAACAGCTATTAGGGATAGTAAAGATATAGGCATTACACCATATAGGATAGCTCTCCTAAAGTCAAATCCGGCTAATGAGAGGGCAGTAAAACATATTGAGACAGTTAAATAAACTAAGAATACTTTGATGTCAACCCTACTTAGCGCTATTATCAATCCTGGAATGAAGACTATAAGCCATATGATTAAGATATGTAAGGGAATCTTGCTGATTAAGAACTGTGGCAGCCTTTGTATATAACCTACTATATCATTCCATGTGATCATTAAGAGTAGAGATATGAATAACGGGTATCCATATACGGCATAAAATGAGATAAAGGATATGATAGTAGGTTTAAGTTCCCTAAGCACTTTCTCTCCGTGTAGAAGTTCGAACGCCATACAGATACACCATCAACGCTAGCCTTATTACTCTCAGTGCTATACTTTATGTACGCTTTGGGCTGAGTTAAAAGTATCATATAAGATAACTTGGTGTCCAATATGACAATACTTGATGAAATACTAGCACTTGAGGAATATAAAGGTCTAAGTCCAGCTGAGTTCTTCTATCGCAATAGAGAGATTGCTGGCTTCTCAAACCCTACAAGAGCTCTATATCAGACTGTTAGAGAACTAGTGGAGAACAGTCTTGATGCAACTGAGATGTTTGGAATCCTCCCGGATATATACGTTGAGGTAGAGGAGATAAATCCAAAGGAGAACGTAGTTAGCGTTAGAGTTCGAGATAATGGAATAGGAGTACCCCCAGAAGAAGCACCTAACGTCTTTGGCAGAGTCTTCTATGGCTCTAAATATAAGTTAAGGCAATCTAGAGGTATATTTGGACTTGGCGTAAAGATGGCAGTACTTTATGCGCAGATGACCACTGGTAAGCCATGTGAAATACGTACTGCTACGCCTAAATCAGATTACATTTACTCGTTCAAGATCCTTATAGATATATCGAAGAACAAGCCAATAATAGTCTCTAAGAGGAAGGAGAAGAACACGAAGAGATGGCATGGTACAGATGTGCGATTGATCCTTGAGGGAAACTGGAGTGGAAGTAAAAACCGCATTGCAGAATACATAAAGAGAACTGCAATGATAGCTCCTTATGCTAATATAACGTTTAGAGGACCAGGCGTTGAGCTTATCTTCAAGAGAGTTACTAAGAAGCTCCCCGAGCCTCCAGAGACAGGAAAGCCACATCCTAAGGGCGTTGACATAGAGCTTTTAAAACAGTTGATCAGTGGGTTTAAGAACTTAAAGGAAGATCCTCCTACACTTCAGGAGTTCCTAGTGACATGTTTCGATAGCGTTGGTACAATAACAGCGAGGCGTTTCCTAGAATGGGCAGGTTTCGATCCAAATGTGAGAATTGATAAGTTACGCATAAGGGATTTAGAGAAGTTAGCGAGGAGAATGAAGGAATACAATGAATGGCGTAGGCCTAGAGCAACACCTCTATCGCCTTTAGGGGAAGATCTACTCATGAAGGGCGTTAAGGAGATATTAAAAGCAGAGTTTGTAACTGCCGTTACTAGAAAACCTGCAAGTTACGGTGGTCACCCCTTCATAGTTGAAGTAGCATTAGCCTGGGGAGGAGAGATAAAGCCCATGGAAAGACCGCTCCTATTAAGGTTCGCAAACAAGATACCGTTACTATATGATGAGGGAGCTGATGTCTCTCGTAAAGTCGTCGACAATATAGATTGGAACCAATATAAAGTTAAGATGCCAGCGCCATTAGCTGTAGTGACGCATATATGCTCAACTAAGGTTCCATTCAAGGGTGTTGGAAAGGAGGCAATAGCTGACGTCCCTGAAATAGAAAAAGAAATAGAGAATGCAATAAAGGAGGCAGCAAGAAGGCTTAGGAGATACCTTAGTAAGAAGGAGAAGGAGATGGAGGTAAAGGTAAAGTACGTTACTATAACAAAATATGCGGATGAGGTTGCAAGGGCTCTTGCCATAATAACTAAAAGGGATAAAGAGATATATCTAAAGGCTATTGAAAGACTAGTTGAGACGAGAATACTCAAGAGAGGAGCTAGAATAAAGGCTAGAGTTAGGAGGAGATAGACATGCCTTTATCTGATGAGGAGATTATAGCCAGACTTGAGGAATTGGGAAAGAGAGTTGCAGAGCAGCTATTAAAGGGCATTCCACCATATCTAGAAATCCCCGTGAGAACATTAAAGAATACCATATGGGATGAGAAAAACAAGATATTACGCCTTGGACCTGCAAAAGCTAGGAGGGAATACCTCGACGTGAAGAGTGCTAAAAAGTTCATGCAAACATTACTGATGTTGAGCTTAATAATAATGGCACGTAGGGAGAAGGATTATCCCACCATAAGAGATCTCTACTACATGGGTAAGCATACAATAACGTATATTGACGTATATGGACGAAAGAGACAAGAGGAAACATGGGATGATCAAAGGGAGTCCAATAGCGTCATAGAGGATATAGAGGTTGCTACAGGGATCTTAAGGGAAGAAATGGGAATAATGCATGATGCTAAGGGGAAGATAGTAGGCAATATTGTAGTGAGATCGAAAGGTTACTTGATTGATTGCTCTAAGATGGGCAGTGGTGCCTATGCTATTCCTCCGAACCCAGATAGATTAGAAATAGTAAAAGTTGAAGCCGATTATGTCTTAGTGATAGAGAAGGATGCTATATTTGAACGCTTAAACGAGGAGGAGTTCTGGAAGAGGGAGAATTGCCTTTTAGTAACAGGAAAGGGGCAACCCGATAGGTCAACAAGAAGAATGGTAAGGCGTCTTTGGGAGGAGTTTGGACTACCAGTATATGTATTAACAGACGCAGATCCCTATGGATGGTACATATATAGCGTCTATAGGAGTGGAAGCATATCGTTATCTTATGAGAGCGAAAAGCTAGCATGTCCGGAGGCTAGATTTATTGGAGTGACGACCTCGGATATAAAGAGGTACAATATTCCTAGAAATTATATAATAGCAGCTACTGATCGCGACCTCAAACGAGCTACTGAGCTAATGAAATATCCTTGGTTTAAGAGTGATGCATGGCAATATGAATTGAAATTATTCCTAAAGAAGAAGGAGAAGATAGAGATAGAGGCCTTAAGCGGACATGGCTTTAAGTTCCTCTCCTATACATATATACCCGAAAAGATAGAGAAGAAGCTCTGGATAATATAAGTGATATTGAATTACTTCATTCTCTCGTATACCTTTCTCAAGATGTCAATATATGCAAACGAAGGCATCTCTTCCTTAAGGTAAGCGCTTCTCTTATACACCTCTATAATCTTATCGATGCTTAACTCCTTACATGCCCTCTCATGAATGTTACTCCATATCATAAATGAAGGAACGTTATCATTGACAACACCGGAGACAAAAGCTGAGACGCCTATTGCTTTGCCCGGGTAAACGATCGTTCCTGAAGCTAGACGTGCTAAATCGCCTATAAGCGAGCCTAATTCCATGAATCCAGTATCCACTTCCATTCCCTCTGTTCTTATCTTTATAGAACCTAACGTCATCTTAATATCACAAAGGGCGCAATTAGAACCAATCATTACCCACTCACCTAAGTACGATGTACGAACGTACGAATACGGCATTATATCGCTACGACCTTGAACTATTGTTTGCTCTATGAGACCACTTACCTTACTCTTGAAACCTATTGAGGAATCGCTTATCTTAGTAAAGCAGTCTACATTAACATCCTTCGCTATATACACGGGGCCCTTTATGCAGGAGAAGTCCTCTATTATAGCTCCCCTTTCGATTACTATAGGCCCCTTGCTATCATCAAAGGTTACATACTTACCTATATCCCCCGCAACAAACACTTTATCTCCAATCTTATCATACTCCTCTAACGGTATCTTAGATAAGTCCTCATTTAAGAAATTAAGGTTCATATCAATTAGATCCCAGGGCGCTCTCACTAATGAAACATTATCAATATTAACTATCTCTACAGACGTCTTAATGAACTTTAAAACCTCATCTCCTATAGGTTTAGTAAGCACGTTAGAGACCTCATGCAGAAGTCTTCTACCAAGTCTAATCATCAATATCTCTTCATTACTTAGGACGACTACATCCCTATCTTTAATAACGTCTAGCAGTCTCTTGATCTCCTCAGTCATGACAAGTCTAGCGTTTATCAATAGCAAATCCTCATCCTCATAAATCTCGTTGACTTTATATTCACGTAGAATCCTACTATATGGTTCAGCTAAGTACTCCCTAACTATAAGTAAATCGATACGATCAAAGCCCATCTCCCTTAGTTTATACTCCATTCTCTGCCTAAGCGTAAACGCACCACTTCTCAACTCAAAGATAGGTCTTGTATATATCAATGGTCCGAAGTACTTCACATAGTAGTCCTCAAATATTCCAATCAACATTCAATCGCGCCTCTTAGTAGACTCTAGAGCTGGAAGTTAGATAAAAATAACGCTAGACAAGGGTAAGCCTAAAA
>QMSL01000033.1 GCA_003649665.1 Thermoprotei archaeon
AAAATATATTCTTTACATTGTAGGGTAGTGCTCGTAGGAAATTTTTAATACGTGCAGCGCAAAATAGATACAATATCGAGGTGTAGCGTGTCATGCCTGAATTCATAGGGAGGATATCTACTGTAAGAACAGCAATATTCAGGCTAAAGAGATGGTTCTATGCTACATTCTTCTCACCGTTTACGAAATTTGAAGAGGGGAAGAAGATAGCGGAAGAGAATAGGAGGATGTGGGTCATGTTAGCAAGTAAGATAATAAACGAGATATCCTCGAAGTACGGTAGTGATGCTAATCTAGCCGCGAGGATTAGGTTAACGTATGACTCTGAGGTTGTTTCAAGGGTAACCGATCCTTCAAAAGGTCAGGAAATAGAAATACGGAAGTTCATTCCAAGAAAAGTAGTTATTGAAGTTTATGAGAAAAAGGGTGATATAGAATTCGATATAACGGAAAGTGATATAAAGGAGGCGCTTAAGGGAGGCTACGAAGAGCCTAAAGTGGAGGAATCATAAACGTGTTTCATAAATAGTTGCTATCCTATACTTTTCTCCTTTTAATATAACCATAACCTCATCAGAGGGTCTTGTGTCTACATTAGGTCTTGTAGCACCAATCTCGTATATTATACCATTTATAGGACTATGAACCTTATGCTCCTTAAATGTCTCAATATCCAGGAGTGAGGCTATAACCTCATTCTTCACTACACTATCTCCAGGACGTTTATACACCGTAAGGATCCAGTCGCCATCAGGCGCAATTATATTGACATGAGGATCCTTTCCGACTACGAATTGCCTTTTAGGACTAACTGGTTTCTCTGGTACAATGCCTAGATAGCGCATGATATTGATGATACCTTCGCATACTCTCTTAGCCTCATCTACAAAGATCCACCTTTGGCCAGAATGTTCTATTACTATCGCATGTCCCCCTTTGACAGTCACCACAAATGAGAGCATGTTTGCCTTACGGCCAGTAAAATATTTCCTAGGCATGAGACGTATGAAGTTTAAAAGGGAGTATCTACACATTTCTACAGATTCAGAATCCCATTCATGACCTAGCGCACAGCTACATCGCCACATTTCCCAACAATGCAGGTCAATTACGTAGTCTGCCTTAGCTATTAAGTTCTCATATAATGCGTAAGCGAGTCTCTCTGTTTCGTTTCCGTCCTTATTGCCAGGCCATACTCTATTCATTTGATGAGGATGATCATCTGAATAACGTTCCCCTAACTCCATCTTATAGAAATGCCTTCGCCACTTAACTGCCAACGGATTCGCTATAGGTACTAGAATTAGTGTCCCCTCAATCTTTGTTCCTCTTAAACGCTCCATAAGGAGCCTTATGGTATATATACCGGTTAGTTCAACACCATGCTGAGCAGCTTGAATATAGAGAATGGGTTCTCCACGACCGTAAATGAAGTATGGAAGCTTGATTGTGAAGTCTTGAGGCATTTTAATATGCAGGAAATTTTGCGCGAAATTGGACATTATTCTCACGATAATTCTATCTGGGCATAGAGTACTTAAGAGTAATGGAAAATAATCATTTGAGCTCGACGATCATCCTATCCTCCGAAAGGCCAAGGACTAAGCGAACTTCTACACTGGGTTCGTCTACGAGTACAAACATATTGGAAATGTGTAACTGAACTTCATCGCCTGGATTTATAATGTAGAGCCTTGGAGAGACATGCCATAGCATCATCGAAAATTCCTTTCCGTCTATCAAAATCTTCATCCATCGTAGGTCAATAGGGAAGATCCAGCTATTTACTACGCTAATCGTCATGTTCTGTATAACGCGTAACGCCATCATATTCGATGTGTTGACATCTAGGAGTTTAATCATGGGATTAAGGGGAGGAATATGATAGTTAATCGTTATATTAAGAACTTTGATCGTTATTTCGTGCTTCCTATTTAAGTCGCTAGATGGTATGATAATTAAGGGGCGTACGGATAATATACGTGACGCATTAGGTGGTACTTTAATTGTAGAACTATATATTGCGAATACTCTGTTGCCATCTAGAAATACTTGTATGTCGCCACGTGCCACCGATAGGTAAAGTGGGCAATCTCCTACGTTCTTAACTTCTAACATTATGGACCTAATTAAGAGAAATGAGGGAAGCGTAGACGCCGATATATTAAGTATGTTAACTATTGGAATTGCACCGGATATAGATACCTCTTTAGTATATATCACAGTGTTACGGTGAAGGACTCTAATTGTGAAGTGCCTTTCCTCTAATATATTCGCGTAAGGCTCGAAAAGCTTTAACATAGCCACATTTTCATCTCCTTTAACTACACATGATGATATAACATTACCCGATGAGAGCAACTGAAAATGAAGGGAGTCAAAGGATGAGTTAAAACGTATTAGAAGGCAAGGAATCCCATCCATATCAGTAATGTTGATGTTATCTATGATAAGGCCCATATCATTTCTACTTACTATGAGGAGGATGGTCAGTACTGATACGATTACCATTAAAGAACCATATAGCGCTAAGGCCTGTCTCCTTGTGAATCTCATCTGATATCCCTATATTGGAAAACGTATTCTCCTTATCAGAGAACTTAATTCGAGAATATAAGGAAAATTACAGAGATATTATTGACATATTATGATCGAGAGGTACTAGTAAGCTCAGCGAGGGTGACATACATCATTAATCAGGGCGACCGAAAGGTCATCATTGCCCCTAGGCTTAAAGATACAATAAAGGATAAAAATCTTGACTGCATGTGAGAATATATGGGAAGGGTTTATCATAATGAGAGTTAAAGGGGTACTTGCTTACATCTCATGGTCTCATGTAGATATAGAGCATGTAAGTAGCAAGTACATTCCGAAAGTAGGAGTTATTGATAGAAAGAGTAAGGAAGTAGTAGAACTGGAGATAGAACCAGGTTTAAAGTTAAGCCTAACAGTACTACCTCAAGTATATTGCTTATTTAAGAGAAGTGATGATAGATATTGTCTTGCCCCAGTTCTTGAAAGTCATACAGAAGCTATACCATACTGTAAGGCATGCCAGAACATAGTCCCTAGCCTTAGATGTCTAATGGGAGAGCCACAGTGTGATATAAGGGAAGCGCCAAGAAATGCTAAATGCATTGAGAGTGGCTTCTATAGGGACGTATGTATGGTGCCTAGATATCATTACCTACTCATCTATCCATTCGAGCGCAATACCGTTTACCTCAAAGTTGGAATAGAAAGAGAAAGCGTTCATCCTAATAGAATATTAGAGCAAGGAGCATCCGTTGTAGCAATATACGCAAAAACACCTAATATATGGATTGGAAGAAAGATAGAGGTATCTTCTAGGTTATTTCTAGAGGACTTCGTGGGTAGGAGCTATGAAGGACTTAGAGTAGAGCACGTTAGCGAAAAGAAGAAAACAGCCATGATGATAGAGAGAATAATAAGGAGGCTGGGATTCATGAATTATAGTCTCACGAACTACTTAGACGTGAGCATTGAAGAGGGACAACACGACTTACTTGACAAAATGATTACATTGGCTAAGAGGCTAGCAAGAGAACTAGCTATGAAATTCTCAAAATATAGATTGCCTAAAGTTAAAATAGTGAGAAGCATGGAGATATATGATGTAAATAGGGATTTAATTAAAAGTAGAAGAACCGTAGAACTTACTAGTTTTAAGAATGGAATGGAACTATCTGGCATAGTAGGAGGATGGATTGGTTCTTATTTACTATTGAACGATAATGGACTTCTTCAAATAGTTGACCTAAGGAGGATGAGAGGGCATTTAATAGAGATTACGTTAAGGAGATGAAGATGTGGCCCGGGCGTGAAAGAGGAGATCATGGAGCGGTACATCCGCTCTCACTCCTCCCGTCCCACCCGGGCCTCTATACAAAAGATAACAAAAGTGCCTATAAGTACTTTATCCTCCGTATGGAGAGGGCATGAAGGAGTGATGATCCATTATGGAGAATAAAGAGCAAAGCTCTAAGGAGATAGGGCTTAGAATATACTTAGACTTCTTGGCTAATCTATTTAAGGCAATGAAGAGGGGGCATTCGTTTAAGGGAGCATTCTATAGTGTAGCTAAGAGGTATCTTGATAGAGACAAATATCCTCTAGCGTATCACTTAGCGATAGAGGCATTGAAGAGATACGGATTTGTAAGGCTTATTAGTAAAGAGATAATGCCCTTTGTAAAGGAGGAGAGCAAAGCAGAGGCGATATCATCGTTGGTAATATTGATGGAAAGAGAGGAGATGATAGAGAGAGTTAATGAGATATTAAGAGAACATGAAGTGCCATATGACGTAAGAAGGTTAAGGGATTTCATCAGAAAGAGCATGTCTGAGTTAGGGTTATTAGAGAGATTTTCAATTGAATACTCGCTTCCCTTATGGCTCGTGAAGAGGATTATAGAACTTATGGGAATGAATGATGGAATAAAGTTAATGAGAGCATTCCTGAAAAGGGATGTTGCATGGCTTAGAGTGAACACTCTAAAAATAAGCATAGAAGAAGCCATTAAGTGCTTGGAGGATATGGGAATCTATGTAGAGGAAGATAAGGAGTTCCCCATAATCTTAAAAGTCCCTGCTAAGTACCTGAAAGATATCGCTACATCGAATTTAGTAAAAGAGTTTAAATTGTTTATTCAAGACAAGGCCAGTATTGCAGCCGTATATGCACTTGATCCAAGACCCGGAGATATAATACTTGACATGTGTGCTGCACCTGGGATGAAGACAAGTGCAATAGTACAACTCATAGAGGATAGGGGGAAGGTAATAGCAGTAGACATATCGAGAAGGAGAATACAACGCCTAAGGTACATAATGAAGAAAATTGGAGCTAGGAATGTCGAGATACTTGTCGCAGATTCAACTAGAATGGAATTCTCAGTGCACTTCGATAAGGTACTAGTGGACGCACCATGTACATCATCTGGAGCATTACAAATAGATCCATCGCTTAGAATTAGGCTCGAGAGAGGAAATCTAATAGAGCGAGTAGTAAGAATTCAAACCAAGTTATTACGAAAAGCCCTTCAGCTAGGCGATATCATCGTTTATTGTACCTGTAGTATCCTCCCAGAAGAAGGCGAGGAAATAGTTGATCATGTCCTCGATAAAGGTCTTGCGAGAGCATTTAAGGTGTGCATTCCAGGAGTTGAAGGATATAAGGGATATAGATGTAGCGAGGATGTGCGGAGATATTTCCCTCATATTCACCATACGCAAGGATTCTTTATAGCATGTCTTAAGAGCACTATTGTTGGCTAGGTAATAACACATTAAATATCTTTAAGGATATATCATACTTTACGTTAAATTCCCTTGAGAAACTCTTGGCTGCAAGTACTATGTCGTTAAATTCAATATAGGGACTGATTAGCCAGAGGAGTACGTCTAAGTGAAGAGGAGGTATACCAGATAGCTTTCCAATAAGACTCCATATGTCCCTAATCCATCCGACATCTTTGGGTTTCTTGAGGAGACCACAAGCACTTGTTACTCTAATTATACGTCTATCCACAGGGATAGGTATCTCAAAAGGCAAGACCATGTCTAGATTAAGGGACGATCTTATGCCGTAATAATACATCTTAACGCTAAAAACTGTGGTCTTACTCTCGGGCTTAGAGCCTACAAGATTAGCAAGAAGCTTCCAGAAGCCTAGGGTATCACGTAGGAAGAAATTAATATCCATTAGCCTTTTAGCCTCAGGATTTGATCTTATCCGTAATAGCCTCTTTATCTTCATGTTAAGAAATCGCCTATTACACTTGCTAACAACTAGGAAGTCTATTAGAAAGTCGATGATAGCCTTAATGCTAATATTACTCCTCACTTTATGAAAATTCCTCATTACGTAACATGAGAACTCATACCAGTAATCCTCACCACGACAGGATAACATAAAAGATACTAATGCGTTTAAAGAAACCATAACAGGAATTACAGGAGGATCGATATGCCTTAACTTTGAAATAGCTTTATACTGGGGATCCCTCGTTTCAAGATCCTTGAAAAAATCTAGACCAAGGCTACTGAAGAGGGTAGCAATATTATTAATACGCCTATTGATGGGGATGGATGACATCGGCTCATCCACATCAGTTATAATGGGGAAGTCGCTTAATATAGCTATCATAATTAATGAATGCTATAGTCATATGAACAGAACTTAACACATAATCAGAGCAGAACTTAGCATCTTAATGCTCATCACGTAAGATGCATGTAGGGAAAGGTTTATTTTTAAGTTTCATAAGTAATATATTCGGAAATGAAGATTAAAGGAGGTGAGAGCCATGATAGCTATGGGATTTGTATTTAAGAGGGGACCTCCACTATGAATAAAACAATAATATAATACATATGTATTTTTTATTTAAGCATTCTTCTTTAGAAATTGTAATGCCTCAGTGGTTAATTCATAATTAACTATCCGTTTATCAACTATGTTTAGGCGCCTTAAGAAGCCCATTTGTTCTAGCTCCTTAAGGTGATGATATATTGTGGGAAGAGAAATGCCTAATGAGTATTCGCTTTCCAGAATCTTCTTTATTTCATAACCATATCCTCTTCCGCCAAGCTTCCGTATTGCCTTTAGGATGAATATTTTAGTTTTAGTTAAAGTGCGTTCCCTTCTCTTACTTTCAATTAGAGATTTTATGATATCGGGGTTTTTTAAACCCGAACCGGTTATTATAGCAGCTACTGTATCCCCTTTTTCTATAATGCCCTCTTCCCTAAGTTTGCGTATAGCAGCAATAGTAGATGCAGCTGCAGGTTCGGCTAGAATTCCTTCTTTCGATGCGAGATCTTTAAGCGCCTTAATTATTTCTTTATCGTCCACACGAACTGCAATTCCTTTAGACTCCTTTATAGCACGATATGCCTCGAATAGTTTTGGAGGGTCTACGAATACTAGGTCTCGCGCTATCGTTCCATAATAATCACGATTGTACGAACCATCAAATAGATCGACTAAAGGGGAATACGATTTAGGCTGTACTCCAACTAGCCTCGGAGGCTTACTCCTAACTATTCTAATGACACTAAGCTCTTTTACAGCTTTCCAGATCATGGTTATATGACCGCCTGTACCAACTGGTACTACGATCCATGTAGGCCATTTCCATGATAGCTGCTCAGCTAATTCGAATGCAGTAGTCTTCTCACCCTCAAGTAAGAAGGGATTAGCGGAGTCTACATAATAATATCCGTTACGTAATGATGAACTACGCTCGTAGGCTTCTTTCTGCGAACGGACAACATGTACTTCTGCACCTAGTGCTATTGCTTGATAGAACTCCCCTCTATCTATATCCGGTGGGCAGAAAAATGATAATTTCATACCTACTTTAGCACAGTATGCCGCTAAGGATACAGCGAGATTCGCGTTAACAGCACATACCAATTTTCGATGAATGCCATTCAATAGGGATATTATCAAGCATGAGCCTCTATCTAAGAAAGAGCCTGTTGGATTTGCAGCTTCATTTTTAAGAAGGAGTCTAACTCCAGGAACTAATCGCCTAGTCGATATTAGAGGAGTACTTCCCTCGCCTAATGATATGAGGTCTTTAGCTAATGGATATGGTAATAATTCCTTATATTTCCATATTCCTAATCTTCTTAACAACTTCCATTTAGACACTCTTCTCTTAGCTCTATCGTAATCATAAACTATTTCTAGAAAGCTTTCACATTTACTACATCGTATCTTGTATAAATCTAGAGGATAGAATAAGTTGCATCTAGGACATTTCATTCCAGATATGAAGGGATTTAACTTAATAGCTTTAGGCATACTAACGCCTGATATAAAAATCATCAATATATTTATGATATAACTTTTTTATGCGAGATATATCGAGTTCATTAGGGGAGCCCTAAATGAGGAGGAGCATTGAAATAGCGGTAATAGCAGTGTTTTCAGCATTAACTGCTGTGGTTACAGCATATGTAGGATCATTCTTTCCATCGCCAACAGGAGGATATACACACATAGGAGACTCGATAATATTCATTGCAGCATTACTATTTGGTGCCAGAGTAGGCAGTTTTGTTGGAGCAATAGGATCGATGGTAGCTGACTTGATAGTACACTATCGTTTCTGGTATGTATCAATAATAGCACATGGTCTAGAAGGATTTATTGCAGGCATAGCTAAAGGGAAGAAGGTCTACCTACAGGCGCTATTATGCTTCCTAGGAGGCGTAGTGATGTCATTTACATACTTCTCAGTAAACGTATTCATAAAGGGCTTTGGGCCAGCGCTTGCTTCGCTCTTCAGGGATATATTCGGTCAGACGTTGGTATCAACAATAATAGCAGTACCCATAGTTAAGGCTGTAGAAAAAGCTATGGGAACGAGGATTAAGTAAAGAGCATATTATTGTTTACCACAAACTTCCCATATTACCATTTCCTTAACGTTATTTTGAAGAATAGTGCGTTAAACGCCTAGTAATAAAAGGAAGAAGTCAGTCAATGTTTATTGAGAGGATGATATATTTATAAGATTAGGAGAGGGCGACAATTAGACACGTACATATGGCAAAATGATTACGGTGAGGAAAATGGTGACATTTAAGTGTAAAATGGATGGGCGTTGTTGTACAAGGTACTGGATTCCCATAACGCACCTAGATGCGCTAAGACTCGTGATCTATGGCAACATAAACATATATAATGCAGTGGAACTCAAAAATGCGAAGATATACAAGAGCACGAAGTTTCCTCCAGTTAAGATAAGGAGGAATTATTACTATTTATCCTTAAGGGAGGTTGAAGGGACTTCTACTTGCATATTCTTGAGTCCAGACGGTAGATGTTTAGTTCACGAATATAAGCCTCTTACGTGTAGGTTCTACCCATTTGTATATACGGTTCATAGGGATGGATCAATATCTATAAGCGTAAATGAGAAAGCAATTGGTGAATGTCCAGGCTTAGTACTCGATGGAAAGCCGATAGATGAAGAAATAGTAAAGAGGCTTGTGAGACTTGCTAAGGTAAGGTTATTAGAGATTAAGCTCTATAAGGAGGTCGTCCATGAATGGAACTCCGAATTGAATAATATCTTTGCAAAAGCAAGGAACTTTATAGACTTCATGCTTGAGGAGGCTAGGAAGCATAAAAAGATGTTGGAATCAAGAGGTCTTTGGGTAAAATGAAAGAGGGTTACGTCACTATTAGGTCTAGCTTCCCTTTCCTCAATGCACGTCTCACTTCTAACGCTATTCTATCGCCCGTACTCATTCTTCTATTGTACTTCGCGTTAGAGTATTGACCGCCTATTCCTATATGTACGTTCGTTCCTCCACCATGTCTGAAGGCTATATCATGCATTACAGGTATATGGGCGTATATTGCCTTTCCGCTTATATCGAATAGACCATAGCTCTCAGGGGTCTTAGTCTCGGTGCCAATACTTACGTCAAGCTTTATCGTAGGCCTTAGCCCGAATTTATCAACTCTATCCCATGTAATGACAGCTTGGAAGGCCCAAGCTCCAATTATCCCAGGAGGCTCGTACTCGCGGGTTGCTAATAAGAAGGCATCAGCACATCTGAGTACTTCTTTAAGCAGAGACTCCCTTACGCTAAGTATGGCATGAAATGTGACTTCAAATGATGGAACTATCTTCCTAAGGAGCTTTAATTGAACATCAGCAGGTAGTCTACGCACTCCATCGAATATCGTCTCCCTTCGCTCATCTATTGAGAGGAGTTCATTTGCAAGACATATTCTCGCCTCTTCTAGGCTTAAGCCGTGGATTTTAGCAAATGCGTCATCCAAATCTCCCCATTCGCTTTCAGCATTTAAAGGAGAGAAGAAGAAGTTAAAGTTAGCTTGAGGACCAAGCACGAGTTGTTCTACAGTCGCTCTCTCGAGTACTTCTTTATTTAAATTACCCTTTTCCATTTCCTTTTCAACCTTTTCCTCTAAATCGCCTGAATCAGCTGCGAATATGAACTCCCTTTCGAACTTTCTCCGTGGATTTTCTGCCTTTAATACCAATGGCTCATCGATGAACTCCTTGAACTTTATACCAGTAGACGTTACTTGGAACTCATATATTTTAGGTATCGGAATCCCTGCCTTACGCGCGAACCAATAATAGTCCTTTTCAACTCCCTTATTTTCCACCTTTAGGAGCTTTCTAGAACCAACTATGGGGATTGGGAATTCCTTCTCTATTTTACTACAGTATTTATCGCCACCTAAGTACGTAGCAAATGCTCTATTAGGTATTTGTAAGGGCTCTAGTTCAAGGAGATCGTCGATGTACTTGAATATATCCGTGTAGCTATCGAGTACTAGTATTGCGCTTTTCCATTCCTTTCTTCTGATTAAATCTTGAGCGTCATATACAACGATTAAATCCCTTCTTACGATATCAGGTAGATCTTCTATCTCTTCATTGGGTCCTCCTACTATGGGATTCTGCATATAAATTATACTCCTACTTTTCGTTGTGTAAATCACGGATCTGAACCCATAATTCCTTGCTCCATACCATGCATCTATCGCGGAATGTGAACCAAATATTAGTAGTACCGGATTCTTATACTTACGGGCTAGTTCCTGCATTTCCTCGCGCTCAATACATTTACTCAAGAGCTCACCCAAGGTATAATAATTAATTGAAATCCGCTTTTATTTTATGTAAGTATTTTATCCAAAATCCCCTTTTCAACAGCCATCCTTATCTCCCTTGCTATTCTACGTCCAGTACTCATCGGCTCGTTCCAGTAAAGCCATGAATAGGGACTTCCCATGACATATATATTGGTTCCAGCAACGATCCTACCGGAGAATTCGAAGACTATTATATCGCAGTCATCCTTAATGATACTCTCTAGGCAGAATGGACCTATTACGCCAGGTGGTAACTCCTTCTGAGAATGCCTAACAAATTTGTATCCATAGTCCATTATCTTTAATAGAAGGCTTTCTCTCAAGACTAAAGGTATGTTCCCAACTACTACGAATGAGGGTTCGATCCCAGAACTTATCCTATGCGGAAGCCTTTTAAGACCATCGACATTGCTTTCATATCGTATGTCAGCTCCAAGTAGCTCAAGCCTCTTCAACACGGGACTGTAGAAGAAGTGGTAATATGCAGGAACGCCTATTACATATTCCTGAATAAGCACTTCGTCCATATCTCTCACTAAGCCCTTACCAATGGCTTCCTCTATTCCCTTCTTA
>QMSL01000034.1 GCA_003649665.1 Thermoprotei archaeon
CATGAGGAGCGATTACACGTACCGTAGCATTATGGGGCACTTGAAATATCTCCAAATATACTCCGAAGAATTGTTTATCCGTAGGGTATTTACTGATGATGGATGTTAAGTTCACGTGAACTCTCCCTTTTACAAGACCTTCATAACCCCATGTAATGTTACCCATCTCAACAACGTACATAGAAGGTAGTACTACAGGAGAGGAGACTAGTCTTACAACGTAACGTCCCATATAAGATGACTTATCTAGTTCAAGAACGGCTAAAGAACCTAAGAGACGTGGATCAGCAGTGATGTTCAGTATTTCACCATTATGCACTACGTAGGAGATCACTTTATTTGTCGCGCCTTCAAAACCTATGACCATTAGGATCTTATCAAAGTTTTCTGGAAAATCTATCTTGTCAAGTGAGAACGTGGCTTCATTTCCTATTACAGGAACGTAGAAATTCATTACATTAGTGAACACCTCGATATCTACATTAACCGTACCATTACCTGTAAATATTACCGCGCATTTGCCTTCATGGAGAATCTTTATCATATTATTTTGCCTAGCTATTATGATGCTTCCCTTGCATGTAATATTATATAGGGATATGCCCTTACTCAAACGTAATGTAGTAACATAAGTAGCCCCCTTAGTTAAGTTTCCAACGATAACGTTACCAATTCCCGATATGGATATACGTAATTCGCTATGTCTATAAAGAAGTACGTCTATGCGCAACCAGAGTAGGATTTCAGCTGAAGATGCGATCTTAATATCTGTCGCACATGCTAAAATGAGGAGTAATGATATTATTGTTAATAGTACTATCTTCATGCTAATTGGATATCTATTCTTGAACTAGGTAATAATTCCTTAACTAAAAAATATGAAAGTATTATGTTATAGTCTGCTAAAAGTGAAAGATTACCTCCTCTCAAAGTATCTCACATAGATTGAACGCTATCTAAAGGGTACGCAATATACCTTCTCCGGTAGGCGTACAAATATCTCTTCAAGAGATACCTCATTCAAAATGCCTAGTCGTAATAATCTTCTAACGTTCTTAGGGATTGTCCTTAAGCTCAATACCGCTCCTGGACGTCGAGGATCATCAAGGTAATCGGTTTCAAGGAGAAAATATCCTCCTTCTCTTATCGCTGCCTTTATGTAATTCTCTCTCGCAACTACAGATGGTATGAAACCGAAACTGTTTATGAGCCTTACGATTGGAGGTGCATGATGAATTATAACTTTATTTCGTTTAATGCCCGCTTTATCTATGATCTCACTAAGCTCATGTAAGTTCTCTTCATTTGGCGTCTCCATATGTATCTGAACTGGAAGGTTTGTCTCAGCAGCTCTTTCAAGGGCATAGGATAATATGTCATTCGATACCTTCCAGACAACGCTCGGCACCTTATAATGAGGACGACCTACTTCACCTAAGGCTATACATTTACGCCTATCTGAGAGTATGATATCTATTGCAAGATCTATAGCCTTAATCATAAGCTTCATTGCAGAATTAAGGCTTATGCCTCGTTTTAACATTTCAGTGAGCTCAGCTGGATGAGGACCTATCACTGCATAAGCCCTTATATTATATCTGGCATTTATCGTATCTACTACGCTTATATGATACTGGTACATGAACTTGAAGTCCTCAATTGATCTTGCAGGGCGACCATAGCTTTTCGTGAGTAAATTGACGAGTACTATATTCCGTCCGCCTGAGCTACGAAACTGTTCAATGGCTTTGTATCCTAGACCTCTTAAGGGATTTAGATGAGCATGGTTATCTGTTATAGGTATCGACATACCCTATAGGAGGGACTTTAACCTCTTTATTTCCTTATCCCTTAACTTTAGCTCTTCCTTTAGTCTCTTTATTTCGGCCTTTAGTGTCGCGTTTTCCTCCTTAAGTCTCTCAAGCTCCTTCTTCACTGTATCTATCTCCTCCTTCTCCTTCTCTATACGTGCCTTTTCTCTTTCAAGCTTTTCCCTTAACTCAAGTATTGTTAGTTCACGGGTAGCTAACGCTCTTTCGTATGCTATGAGTTCCCTTTCCTTATCAGTAAGCCTCCTCTCCCATTCCTCTAGTTCTTTCTTCTTCCTCTCAAGGGTCTCTCTTAAAGTTAAGACTTCACGCTTAAATCTTTCCTCGTGCTCCTTTAAGGAGCTCTCCATCTGTGATAGCTTTCTCTCCCTTTCCGCTTGCTTTTTCATTCTCTCCTCAAGCTCTTTCCTTAAGGACTCTAGATACTGCTCCTTTTTCATTAATTTCTCCTCACGGGATTTCAGTTCCTCCTGGACATTCTTTATCCACTTCAGGTACTCAGCTAAGTCATTTAGTTTACTAGCGATTGTCTTTTCCAGAGCACTAAGGTTCTTCTCTCTTTCATCAAGCTTAGCTTTTCTAGTTTCAAGCTCTTTGAGCTTCCTCATAACTTCCTCTCTTAATGCCTTAACTTTATTAACCTCCCTCATCTTCTCCTCTAGTTCACGCTTTTCCTTAAGTACCGTTTCGTGCTCCTTTCTAAGGGATTCGAGGAGATTACTTACGTCTCTTATGAAGTTACCTGCCTCGCTTAATACGTTATTTAATTTACCTAAGTGAGATTGCACTCCTTTCTGAAGGTCTGCTAAGTCGCTTAAGTTCTTCATGAGCGAAGCGATGACTTTATCAAAGTGTTCTACTTTTTGTGCATAATCTTGTTTTAACTGATCCATAGTCTTGAGTACGTCCTTTTTACTCTCAATTAGGGCATTTAACTTATCTAACTCTGCCCTCCTCTTTTCTAACTCACTCTTAGCCTTCTCTAGGGCTTCTCTAAGCTTATTATATTCCTCTACACTTCTCGAAAGCTTATTGGCAATATTCTCCAACGTACCTATAGTTGAATCCCATTTCTCACGTGCCGTATCAAGGCTCTTTAAACGCTTGTCTACCTCAGATAGAGAGGAGATTAAGTCTTTCTGGTAACTCTCGAATTTCGCGCTTAGATCTTTTGCTATAGCCTCATATTTTGAAGCATAATCGGCTACCTGGGCAACTAATTGGTTCACTAATGAGTTAAAGTTATGCTCTTGTGCCTCCAGCTTCTTAATATGATCCTGCATTTGGCTTATCGTTTTGTTTAGAGAGGATAGTGCAGAGTTAATGGCTTCTCTTTGAGCTTGGAATAATCTACTAAGCTCATCAACTAGTCTCTTCGACTCTTCGCTTAGCCTAATTACATCACTTCTAAGAGAGCCGAGAGAAGCCGTCATACTAGAGCTGAGAGCACTAATAGTCCTTGTTATAGATCTTGTAAGTTCGTTTAAGTGCTCTATTAGCTGATCTCTGAATTCATTAATAATATCTTCTACTTTCCTTCCCCTAAGAGGCACTTTATCGTACCTCCACTTTCATATCGGTTTTTGAACTTTTAAACATATCCTCAAGTTCAATAAGCTTCATAGAGAGGAGAGAGAGGAGCTCACGTATCTGCTTCAATTCACCATGGATTGTCTGCATGTCTCTATTTATGCTAGCTCTTTCATAGGAGCTCACGTTAAGATAATTATGGACTTCTTCAATTGTCTTATTGATAATAGATCTTAAGGATGAGAGTTGCTCTACAAGGAGAAGTCGCTGTGTTGTTGCAGTAAGATGAATGAAGTCATTTACTTCACTTAAATGCTTACTGAGTGCAACAATGTTTTCTTCTGCTCTACTTACTCTATGCTCAAGATCTTTAACAGACTTATTAAGGGATTCGATCGTACGTTTATTCTCCATTACGACATTAGATAGCTTAGCAGACTTCTTCACTAATTCACTAAGTGTACGTTCAAGTTGCTCTATTCTCTTGTTCATCAGTTTGTACATGGTCTTTAGTGATAGAAGTCCATAGTAGACTCTATTCAAGGAATCTATGAGCAATTCTTCGCTAACTTTCGTGCTCATACTATCGAATAGCAATTATGCAAAATGCTTTTAATAAGCTTTCAGTCTTGAACCTAAATTTTAACCACTATGATCGCTAGTAGGGTTGAAACTTGTAATGAGGGACAAGGAAGAGTCCATACTTCTGATATGACTCCTCAAGTGCTATATTCTTTAGCTCCTTTGGATCATCTATGTGATAGAATCTTATGAAATCAAGAGAGCTAAGTCTTGAAACCTTCTCCGGATATTTCCACCCGTATAGGTGGAGTATTACTATTTCATGACCCATTTCTGCTATTTTCTTCAAATCAGAGATAGCCTCATCAAAGTTTTGCCAACCACCATCGGTTATTATAATAATGAATACGGGTTCCGAAAGCCTAGTTACGAGATGCAACATTACATGAGTTGGAAGGATTGTGTATTCGCCTAGTCGGGTAGATAATAAGATCTCCTTTACATCATCAGCTGCATCCCAATCTCCTAATAGATACTTTGTTGAGAAGACTATTACGGAAGTCCGCCCACCTGCTTTTTTCGCACTTAAATATGCTATGAAAGCTGCAATTGCAGCATTATTAAATGAGCTCATCATGCTCCTGCTTGAATCGAGAACCACCATTACAGAAGGCGCAAATCTTAATGAAAGCTCGTGACCGCTTAAGCTACCTCTCCTAATCCATCTTATTGTGGTTACCTCGGGTATTAAAGGACCTTCTTCAGCACTTCCCTCTATGTCAAGTTCCTCTATATCATCCTCAGCAGTCCACTCATCAGGATAGCTGAGTATAGTCCATGTTGGGCGGGGGAGTCCTCTCTTCATCATAAATTTCATAACTGTATCCTCTGCTATAGCCTTGTACCAGAAGCAACGCCATAATGACTCCATAAACTGCTTTCTCGACATATGGGTCATTGGTTTGGACATGCGAGTTCTTAGTACAGGTTCCTTTCCGGATTCGTCTAGAGGGGTACCTGATAATAGAGAGCGGAGTTTTTCCATTAAGGACTCTTTCGAAACTTCCTTACCCTTCTTAAGTACTTCATTCGTTCTCCTAAAGAGATCGTTTATCTGTTCCTTAAGCCTGGGGGCTACCCACTCCCTGAAGAAAGAACGTGCTTCAGACTCATCAGAAATTAAAGCTCCAGCTTTTAGAAGACCTGAAGATCCATCATTCTTTACGTCCTCCTTTAATGGTAAATGCGTTTCCATGAATGTTAACTTATTCATATCTAAGGATCTTACATTAAGAAATCTCTTGATGATCCTAGTTAGCATTACTATCTTTGAGTTCCAGGGCCTTGGAGTCAGAATGGTCTTCGCTACATATCGTGCGTAGCTTGAGACCAATGGATCTACTTCATATTCTGGAACAAAGTCTTCGTAAACTACTCGGTATACGCTATATTTCAATAATTCCATACCCCTTGGCTCCTTTCTATAGATGTACTTAAGATGATGGGGCGAGGGAGAGAAGTTCATTGGTAAGTATACTAGGTCTATTTGTAAATCAGCAAAGAGCCATAGGATACTATGAGCGTGCTCTAGGAGCGGTGTTCCTCTAAGCTCTTTACGTACTAATTCCTCTAATTCCCTAGCTGTCTTAATGTCATAAGGACAGTAGTGTACATGTGCTAAGATATGCCTAAAGCTCCATAATAGTATCTCTTCGGCATCAGATCGCTCTAGAAGTTCACGAGGTATGGTTACTGAGACGGAAGCCTGCTTAATTGAAGTCTTAAAACTAGTATTTCCCTTTATCTCATAGCTGAACTTTAATGCAGGAAGGAACATTTCAACACGCGCCCTATTAAAGATCTTTTGTATATCCACCATGGTTTCACGTCCATTCAGGAATTCCAAGATAGTGCATAAGGGACTCCTCCTTATTTAATATCCCCTTTGAGATCCATATTTTCTCTAACCTTATGAGTTCTTCGGCAAAAACGGGATCCTCTAAGGCTATCTCTGCAGCTCTAGCATAAAGCGCCCTATCGAATTTCTTATATAACTCCTTAAGCAAATACCATTGTTTCCTAAGCTCCCTTTCATGCATTTTCGTGCGTTCACGTCTTAATATCTCGTCGATATCTCTAAAGATCATAGTTGTTTTCGCTAGAACTATCCTATGGGGTAGAACCCACTTAGCTAATCGAAGTATATCTTCCTCAGTGACCTTACCTTCAAGCCACAGTTTCGCCTTAGCGAGTTGTGTAAGAACTATGGTTGCTCTCTCACTCGGTCCCTCCCTTATAAGACTACAGACCTCACGTATAAAATGACAGCCCTCACATAACGCCGGTGGCTTAATCTCAGAGTACTCCTTTCCCCTAATACATATCTGGAGATCCCTTATGAGGAGATTTATGAAGCCTTTTAATTCTACATCTAGCTCCACTTGTGAGACTTCATTCCTTATCTCCTCAAGATCTTCATGAGATAGTACCTGGGGCATGGAATCAACTAAGGAATTACCATATTTCTCGAGGATGTCCTCCAATTTGAATTTCTCACTTAGTGATAGTGGCCTTAGATAAACCACTACGTCAAAACGATCATAGAATGGAGGAGGATGGACGAAAGTTGTTGGGTCATGGGGATTCTCGTTTGCTATTAGGGTGTAATCACCAATCTGGTAACGTTGACCATAAGCCCAGACTTCACCAAACTGAAGCATGTGATATATATTAGCTGCCGTATAGGGGTTTAGCCTATTTACCTCATCAAGTCCTTTTCCCTTTGCTTTAACGAAGGTAGCCCATATTACCTTCTCTATACCCTCCCTTTCAAGAGAAGGTATGTGAAGCCTTCCTAAAACTTCGCCCCTCTTTACCTCAGATGCGCCAGAAATTATCACGAAGTCATCCCCAAATATGCCCTTGAGGAGGAGCAACATTAAGGTTGATTTGCCTACACCACGAGGTGCTCTTATTAACAGCGTAGATCTATGATGAAGTAAATTAAGTATCGCTACATGAATTGCTTCCTCATTACCAACAAATCTGGCTTTTACTTCATTCTCAAGCTTCCTAATATAAGTAGCAAGTGATGAGCTCATAAGACCACCACTATGAAGATTATTAAGAAAGAGAGAAGGAGTAGGAGTATAATCTTAAGTCTTTTATTCTCCTCCCGTAGCTTACTAACTTCCCTCTCAAGTTCCTCTATCATCTCCCTAAGTTCCTTTACTTCAAGTCTATTGGCAATTATATGGTCTGATGGGGACTTACCGAGGAAAAGAACGTCAAGAAGTTCAGAAGCAGTAGTTTGAGTAGAGGATCTAGTATTAGATAGGCTATATATCCTTCCGGATCTTCTCCCAACCTTCCGTAGGAATTGGAGAAAAGAGTCTCTTTGCATTGTTGATGCCGTGAATATATGATAAATTGTAAATTAAAAAGGTTACCTTAAATGATACACCATCCACAGAGACCCCAGGGCAATTTAGGTACATCTGGTGGCCTATTAATGAGACCCTCGGAAATTAATCTACTCACGACGTGACACTTAATTATGTAAAATACTAGAAGCAGATAGGCAACATCATCTACGCTCTTTAGATCTGATCTATACTTATGTCTCAGGAGATCTATTATCTTTCTCCTAAATACGGCCTCGCAGAGCTCCTTTCCTAGACGCATTAAAGAACGAAAGAGAACGTTATAGTCATCCTTTAGGAGAAAAGGAAAGCATATCTTATACCTGTCCGAAGAGCCTATATTTTTAACAAGTCCCAATTTAATCCACTTATCGAGCAGTGTTTTTACTGCCTCTTCAGGTATGTTTAACTCATAAGCTAATTCAGCGCAAGATTTCTCACTTAACGTCATAAGCTTTATGACCTGCAACTCAAAATCTCTAAGGTATATGGGACTATATGGAGCTTTCTTTAAGGTAAGTAATAGTGAGCCGCCTATAATGCCTTCATAAACATAGGTCCAGTATTCGTAGTCTACGTCAAGACCTCCCTCTATTGCCCATAAGTACCAATTACTACTAGATGTTCTTAAACTTGGAATCCCAGCACACATCTCGCGAAAGCTCTTCATCGATATTAAGTCAAGGAGAAGACCTGCAATGAGAAGGAAATCAACATCATCCCATTCGAATCCCTGCTCCCGAAGACTTGATTTAGCATATTTATTCATGATTTCAGGAATATGTCTCTTAATGTAGTTTAGTTGAAGATCTATTACTCCCTCTACGCGCTTAAGTATTGAGTCATACTCATCCTTAGTGATTAATGGGAAGAGGAGCTTACAGCGTTTATCGTCTACTCTTAAGAGGCCAAGTATTCTATAAAGATGGATAAGGGCCATAAAATAATCCTTAGATATCTTTATATGATCTAGGACTTTATCTATGTCCCCATATAGTTTGATTAAGTATAATAGCTCTCGTGGAACATGGCCTAGCAATGGATCATTAAGTATCAGTACATGGATACCTGACCCCTTACCGTGTATATAAAAGTCTATTTCATCTGAGGGCATCGTATAGAATATGACGAACTAACATTTAATTTTATGTAAGGCCTTAAAGCTTAAGCATTATGTACAATATCATAGGTGAGTTAACTTGAAGATATTCGTAATGACTGATTTAGAAGGAGCTACAGGCGTCTGCGGAACATGGCAAGATATAAACCCAGGAGGAAGAGAGCACGAGAGAGCAAGGAGGTTTCTTACAAGGGATGTCAATGCTGCTATAGAGGGAGCATATGAGGCTGGAGCGAAGGAAGTCGTTGTTCTTGATGGACATGGAGCTGCCTTTAGTATTATACCTGAAGAATTGGATGAGAGAGCTAAGCTAATAAGGGGAAGGAGGATACTTGAGATGGAAGGACTTGATTCTTCATTTGATGCAGTATTTGCAATAGGCGCCCATGCCATGGCGGGAACTCCTGACGCGATTTTACCGCATACGCTATCGTCAGCCACTATAATGAACGTATGGATTAATGGCATAAAGGTTGGAGAAATAGGACTGTGGGCAGCCATTGCAGGAACATATGACGTTCCATTAGTTTTAGTTACAGGTGACGAAGCTGCAGTAAGGGAAGCAAAGAAACTACTTGGTGATATAGAATGTGTTGCTGTTAAAAAGGCAACAAGCCCCTATGCTGCGATATGCCTTCATCCAAATGTAACATATAGAATGATAAAAGAAGCCGCAATTAGGGCCTTGAGAAGGCTAGATGAGATAAAGCCCTTTAAAGTCAAGAAGCCAGTTGAGTTAAAGGTGGAGTTTAAATACGTGGATATAGCGAGACGAGTAGCTAAGAGACCAGGTGTTGAATTGATAGATGGAAGAACGGTAAGAGCTATTGGAGATAACATCATAGAGGTCATGTCATTAGTCCTATGAGGAGGATAATGATGAATCCGTGGATAAGACTGATAAGGCCTATAAACTGCATCATGATGGGAATTGCAACATTCGTTGGTGCAATTATAGCCTTAGGTGGTGTCCCACCATTGGTCTACACTGAGAAACTAATATATGCCTTTATAACGGCGTTTACTCTTACGGCAGCATCCATGATTTTAAACGATTACTTTGATAGGGAGATAGACAAGATTAATGACCCTACAAGGCCTATTCCTAGTGGTGCAATTAAACCAAACGAGGCAATTGCTTATGCAATAGTGCTAATCCTTATAGGTCTTGTCTCAGCCTTTTTAACAAATCTTCGATCGTTCATAGTAGCGCTTGTAGCGTGCATAGTCTCAGTTGTATATAATGCTTATGGTAAGAGATTTGGTCTCATAGGTAATCTTATGGTTAGCTTCTGTGTTGCAGTTCCCTTCCTTTACGGAGGATTAGCTGTGGACACGGTGAGAATTACGCTCATCATATTCATGAGTATGGCCTTCCTAGCCAATACTGGTAGAGAGGTAATGAAAGGTATTGTAGATATCGAAGGTGATAAAAGACACGGCATACTTACAGTAGCTGTCCGTTACGGGGCTAGAAGTGCAGCTATGTTGACAGCAATACTGTTCATAATAGCAGTATTATTGAGCGTGTTACCGCCAATCCTTAAATTAACTACGTGGTTATACGTACCACTAGTCATAATAACCGATCTTGGACTTATACGTTCATCACTTATGGTTTTAAAGAGACCAACGAAAGAGGTAGCATTGAGAGAGAAGAAGAAAGTGCTTCTTTGGATGTTAATAGGCCTGATAGCGTTCATGGTGGGTTCGATAAAGTCGTAAAGTAATGTAACGAATGCATAGCGCTTAATAAGTAAGCGCGTAGAAATGCTAAGGGGGTGTTAGTATTGAGCACATATATTGGAAAACGACTTAGATTAGGGCATATATTTAGGAAAAGTACTGGGAAAACTGTCATAATAGCCGTTGATCATGGAAGGCGATACGGACCTATACAAGGCCTTGTAAGATTTAGGGAGACCATTGAAAAGGTATTAGATGCGGATATAGATGCACTTCTAATGACGCCAGCTATGGTAGAGCACGTATATGACTTAGTTGAAGGTAGGGTTGGGATAATTGCAAGGATAGATGGTACGGGAACTCGTAGAGGGCCTGACGAGACTGATGATAGACTGATAGCTTCTGTGGATAGAGCGTTAAAAGTAGGCGCTGACGCAGTAGCTATCATGGTTTACCTTGGTTGTGAGAGAGAGGTTGAGCTTTTAGAGAAGATGGGTATAGTTGCAGACGTATGTTATGACTATGGTATGCCATTGGTTGTTGAAGCAATACCTAGGGAGCCTTACCTAAAGGAGCCGAATAGTGTTGAAAACATCGCATATGCGGCTAGGATATGTGCAGAATATGGGGCAGATGTTATTAAGACGAGCTATGCGGGAAGTCCTGAGGAGTATAGGTATGTCATAGAGTCCGTTCCCGTACCAATTGTGATTAGAGGAGGAGCTAAGGTAGAGAATACATTTGAGTTCCTTAAGACCATAGAGAATGCGATTAAGAGTGGAGCACGTGGTGTAGCAATAGGGCG
>QMSL01000035.1 GCA_003649665.1 Thermoprotei archaeon
ACTCTTAAGGAGATCGTAGCATATCTTAATGAGAAGTCCCTTATAAGTAGAGAGGATTATCTAAAGATAATGGAATACCTGGGTGAAGGAAATGTTCGCTGGAAGGGATGTGATAAGAATACTTGATTTTGATAGAGAAGAGCTTGAGGAGCTTTTTAATGAAACTGACGAAATGCTAAGATATAAGAAAGGTAAAATAGATATTCTGAAAGGTAAGGTTATGGCATTAGCCTTCTTTGAACCTAGTACTAGAACTAGATTAAGCTTTCAAACTGCAATGTTAAGACTAGGAGGCTCTGTGATAGGATTCTCCGAAGTGAGAACTACATCTATAGCTAAGGGGGAAACTCTTGCGGATACCATCAGGATGTTAGATTCATATTCTGACGTAATAGTGATAAGGCATAGTGTGGAAGGAGCAGCACGTTTTGCGGCAGAGATCGCAGAAGTTCCAGTTATAAATGCTGGAGATGGAACAAGACATCACCCAACACAGGCGATG
Organism: Thermoprotei archaeon; assembly: GCA_003649665.1. Classification (GTDB taxonomy): domain Archaea; phylum Thermoproteota; class Thermoprotei; order QMSL01; family B3-G16; genus B3-G16. The sequence goes on from QMSL01000035.1 coordinate 503, forward strand.
ATAGATCTATATACCATAAGGAGAAACTTCGAGAGCATAGATGGACTTACCGTAGGAGTACTTGGTGATTTAAAATATGGGAGAGCGGCAACGTCATTTATCTATGGCGTCTCGAAGTATAGGTTGAAGAAACTTTTCTTAATATCCCCGCCCTTATTAAAAGCGCGAAGGGAAGTCATAGAACGTCTTAAGGCACAAGGAGTAAATTATGAGGAAACAGAAGATCTTGAGGGAATAATCAGTGAACTCGACGTACTATATGTAACTAGAATACAGAAGGAGCGTTTCCCAGATCCTACGGAATATGAGAAGGTTAAGGGTAGTTATAGGATAACGGCAAGTTTACTTAAAGATGCAAAGAAGGAATTAATAATACTCCATCCTCTTCCAAGAGTTGATGAGATAGCAAATGAAGTAGACAGGACAAGACATGCAAAGTACTTTGAACAGGCGAGTTATGGCGTACCTCTTAGGATGGCTCTCCTTAAGCTAATATTAGCGGGGGAGTAAGATGAGTAAGAGCGAAAGAGAGCTTATAGTTAGGAAGATAGAGAATGGTACAGTAATAGATCACATCCCAGCTGGTTATGCACTACACGTACTTAAAATATTAGGCATAAGTGGAAAGGAAGGAATGCGAATAGCAATAGTAATGAATGTTGAGAGCAAGAAACTTGGAAAGAAGGATATTGTAAAGGTTGAGAATATAGAATTAAGCGAGGAGACCGTAAATAGGATAGCATTAATAGCCCCTACTGCAACAATCAATATAATAAGAAATTATAAGGTTGTAATGAAAAGGAAGGTCAGAATTCCAGAGGTAATAGAGGGACTAATCACATGTATAAATCCAAGATGTATTACGAACCAGCCAAGAGAACCAGTAACTCCTAGATTTAGAGTGATTAGCAAGAACCCCCTTAAGATAGTATGCGAATACTGCGAGACAATAATGGAGCATAGCGAAATAATAAGACAGTTAATCGGTGAGTGAATGGAACAAGTAGTCGATAAGGTAATAGCGGGAAAGGCCTACGTAGACGGTAGAATAGAGGAAGTAGCAATAGCAATAGATGATGAGAGGATAGTAGCTATAACAAAGCCGAGTAAAGCTCCAAGAGCTACGGAGGTCGAGATAGTAAAGGGAAAGCGGGTAATATTACCGGGGATGGTGGACATACATGTACATATGAGGGATCTAGGTCAATCGTACAAGGAAGATTGGTATACAGGAACTTTCTCTGCAATAAAGGGAGGAGTCACCTTAGTAATTGATATGCCAAACAACGTTCCTCCTATAGATTCAGTAGATGCATTGAGGAGAAAAATGGAAACTGCAAGAGAGAAGGCACTAGTTGATTACCTTTTCTACATGGGGTATCCCAAAGATATTAAGGAATTAGATAAGGTAATAAGGATGGATATTGTCGGAATTAAACTCTATCCAGAGGATCTTAAGAAAGACGAACTGAAGACACTCTTATCCCTGTGCTCTAAAATGGGATTACCAGTGGTATTCCATGCAGAAGATCCTGAAATACTGCATATAGACAGATTAGGGGAAATGCCAGAAATACGGGGCATCGAAAAAGTACTCGATATGGTAGATTACAAAGTTCACGTACACATAACACATGTATCATTAAGTAAAGTAGCGGAGAGAATTATTAGGGCTAGAGGGCTGGGCTATAACATAACATTCGATGTAACCATTCACCATATGCTTCTTAACAATAATATCTACGATAAGTTAGGAGGATTAGCATATGTAAGACCTCCTCTCAGAAGTGAGGAAAATAGGAGCTATATATTCAATTTAGTGAAGGGAGGCTTACCTAATGCAATAATAACGGATCACGCACCACATACTTTAGATGAAAAGAAAGGAGAGAACCCTTCTCCTGGCTTTCCTGGGCTTGAGATAGCGTTTCCACTTTTATTCACGCAAATCCTTGATGGGAAATTACCCCTTAACGTAATCGACTTATATTCAGCTAAACCAGCGACCTTATTCAACATAGCAAAGGGTTCAATTATGGTTGGAAACGACGCAGATCTCATTGTAGTGAGATACGATGTAGAGAGGCGTGTTAAACCGGAAGATTTCGTATCAAAAGCCAAATATAGTCCGTTTAAGGGATGGACCTTAAGATGCGAGGTTGAAAAGGTTTTCATAAGGGGAAACCTTGTATATGACACCCAAACACTATTAGTAAGGAGGGGCTATGGGAGACAAGGGCGTAGATTTAAGTGTAGAACTCTGTGGGCTCAAGCTTAAAAATCCATTGATATTAGCCTCAGGCATATTAGGAACCACAGCAGGGTTATTAAAAAGAGTTGAAAGAGAAGGAGCAGGAGCGGTTACGACTAAGACCGTAACTAAGGAGAGAAGAGGTGGTTATCCAAATCCAGTCATTGTAGTATTAGAGCATGGATTAATAAACGCAATGGGTCTTCCTAATCCAGGCATAGAACATTTCGTAGATGAGATAAGAAGAGCGAAGAGCATCCTTACGGTACCACTTATCGTGAGCATAGCTGGCTCAACTCCAGATGAATTTCAGTATATAGCAGAGGCTGTGAGAAATACTGGTGCTGATGCTATTGAACTAAATCTTTCATGCCCACACGTATCGAAGGTCGGAATGGATGTCGGAAGCGATCCAGATCTGGTCTATGAGATAGTTAAGGAAGTGAGGAGAGTCGTTGACATACCAATTTTAGCGAAACTCTCAGCCATGGTTCCTAACATTGTAGAAATTGGAAGAGCTGCTATAGAGGCGGGAGCAAGTGGACTAGTGGCGATAAATACAATACGTGCAATGGCAATAGACGTATACGCAAGAAGGCCTATCCTAAGCAATTTATTTGGAGGACTTTCAGGCCCAGCGATAAGACCAATTGCAGTAAGATGTGTATATGAGCTGTATGAAGAGCTAAAGGCACCAATAATAGGAGTAGGAGGTGTACTAAGTTGGAGAGATGCTCTAGAATTCATCCTAGCCGGTGCCACTGCTGTCGGCATAGGCACAGCAATTGCCATAAGAGGATTAAAGGTATTTAAAGAGATAGAGGAGGGATTGACAAGGTATATGATAGAGGAGGGATTTAGCAAGATAAGGGAACTTATAGGATTAGCTCATGAGAACCCTGTGTAATTAGCAGGTTATTCGTATATTGATCTGAGCTTACGTCTTATCATAAACCTATTTATCCTTACGTATATCCCTAGGAAACCAAGTATTATGAGTGGCGGTATGAACATTGCATAGAGGATTACGAGAAACATCATTGGAGAGATCGTCAGATAAGCTATACCTTTAAACATTAAGCGGATCATGCTTAAAGTTAATATCGCTAAGTAAAAGATCACAGAGAACATAGACGCTCTTATGTAGAGCCTCTTAAGGCGATCATCTCCCAATATACCGTGTAGCACCTTATAAATTGGATCATCACTTGTAATTAGACGTCTCTTGCTTAATGAGCTTATGAGCATATCACATAGGGGAGTAAGCACATAATATTTTCGTCTTCCAGTATTACCCTCTAGCTTTACTGAACTTATGAGGCCAGCCTCTTCTAGGACCTTAATATGATAGTATATCAATGCCTTCTTGCATTTACCATAACCAAGAGCAATAGTTAAATCAGTTAATGTTAATCGCTTCTCCTGTCTTAATAACCATATTATCTTCCTTCGTATATCGCTTTTGAGAGCAAATGATATAAGACGTAGTTCGTTATCAAGGTTAAGAACGGATTTCATATTCAGAGCTCTTTGAACTTCCTTATCCATCACATATCACCATGAATGGGGATACATGCCTTACCACTATGCTCTAATCAATATCTTCAACTTCTAACTTATAAGGATTTGTACCAAAGAATAATATAAGAAGGCATTATAATATGGTATAGTAGATCAAAATATCCGTGAAGATTGTAAGTTCTGCTCAAGACGTTACATCTTTTTAAAAGAGCAAATTCATCGGTTCATCTACACAATACTTTTATCTTACTGTGGTTCGTCTATAAGCTAGGGCCTTGACAAAGTACGTATTTATTACTGGCGGAGTATTAAGCGGACTTGGTAAGGGCGTTGTGACAGCATCCATAGGAAAGCTCTTTCAGTTTAGGGGATATAAGGTTGACGTGATAAAAATAGATCCCTATTTGAACGTAGATCCAGGAACCTTAAATCCTATAGAACATGGCGAAGTATTTGTATGCGAAGATGTATGGATCTTTAGGCCAGCAGAAGGATATGAGTTTAGAATAGCAGAGATTGATCAAGACTTTGGTACTTACGAGAGATTCCTAGATATAAATATGCATCCATCTAATAACATAACGTCAGGACAGATATATCTCTCAGTAATCCTAAAAGAGAGGAAAGGAGAGTATCTAGGGAAGACCATTCAGGTGATACCACACATAACAGATGAGATAAAAAGAAGAATAAGGAATGTTGCACGAAGAAGCAATCCAGACGTCCTATTAGTGGAAATAGGGGGGACATGTGGAGATATAGAGGCAATGCCGTTCTTAGAAGCTGTAAGACAATTCAGATTAGAGGAACCAGGTAATACAGCACTTGTTCATGTAACGCTAGTTCCCTACCTAGAGACCATAGGTCAACTAAAAACTAAGCCTACACAGCATAGCGTTAGGACATTACAAAGTATGGGTCTTCAACCGGATGTGATAGTGGGAAGAGCACCATTTGAACTACCTGATGACGTAAAGGAGAAGATAAGTCTCTTCTGTAATGTACCAAAGGAAGCGGTTATATCAGATCCTGATCTTGATGTTATATATGAACTCCCCCTTATATTTGAGAGGCAAGGTTTAGGTGATTATCTTTGTAAGATCTTAGGTCTCCCACCTAGAAAACCCGATGAGAAACTATATAAGGAATGGGAAGCGCTAACTAATCTATTTAAAGCTCCCAAGGACTACGTCACCATAATAATGCCTGGCAAGTATTGCATGATAACTGATAGCTATATCAGTATAAACGAGGCATTAAAGCATGCAGGAGCACATTGTGGAGTTAAGGTAAAGATAAAGTGGGTTGAGACTGAGACCTTTGAAGAGGATCCAGGGATACTTGATGATTTAATAAAGGAAATAGACGGCATGCTATTAACACCAGGTTTCGGTTCAAGAGGAGTAGAGGGGATGATCCTTGCAGCAAAATATGCAATTGAACATGATGTACCATTTCTAGGCATATGTTTTGGATGTCAGTTACTATTCGTAGCATTCGCACGTTACGTCATGGGTCTTCATGGAGCTAATAGTACAGAAGTTGACCCAGAAACACCGTATCCTGTAGTTGATTTATTGCCAGAACAGAGGAAAATAAAGGAGAAAGGAGGAACAATGAGACTTGGCGGCCATGTAGTTCGTATCTTTAAGGGTACGAAATTGTATGAAGCATACGGTAGGGAATTCATAGTGGAGAGGTTTAGGCATCGATACCATATAATGCCGGAATATGCTGAAAAAGCAAAAGAATATGGCCTAGTAATATCAGCTACAGATGAGGGGGGTTATATCATAAATGCTATTGAATTAAAGGATTCAAGATGGATAGTAGGCGTGCAATTCCATCCAGAGTTCAAGAGTAGACCGAATAGGCCATCGCCAGTATACTTAGAGTTCATAAGGAATGTGATTAGGTACAAGAAGAGTAAGTGAAGAGTAGGGATATGCTGAGCTAAGTAACGTAAAATAGAGAATACGTTAAAATAATGGAGTTACGATTTTTCATATTGTGATGAGCAGATACGATGAGATAAGGTACCGAGTTTATGCAGTTGAGGCACTTAGAACACTTAAAGGGAGTTTCTCATACCAAGAAATAGCAAGAAGAATAAACCTTCCTCCTCAAACGCTAAGTAGATATGTGACGGGTAAGTTCCTTCCTCCTTTAGAACGTTGTCATGAAATAATAAAGTTATTTAAGGAAATGATAAAGGAAAGCGTGAAGACAAAGGTAAGGATAAAGAACGGTGTAATTGATGTAACGCAATTGATTTCAGATGTAAGCTTAATGAAAAACATAGCGAGAGTAGCGGTATACGATTATGGATATAAGGGGATAGATGGTGTAATAACTAAGGAGACTGATGGCATTCCAATAGCAACACTTATAGCTAGTGAATTAAATGCGAGATTGGTAGTTGCTAAAGAGGAAAAGGAGGTAGGCGTTAATTCTTTCATAGAGGTACGTCACGTATATCCATCCGGACTATATAGATACTTATATGTGCCCAAAGCCCTCATGAAGAAGGGTGAGAACTTCTTAATAGTAGATGATATCATAAGGACAGGCTCTACTGTCATGGCTCTTTATGAGATATGTAAAGTTGCAAAGGTGAACGTGAAAGGCATTTTCGCTATATGTGGAATAAGTAGCGCAATAGATAATCTATCTGAAACATTGGGGTGTCCTGTAAATGTCGTTTTAAGAATTTAGAGAGAAGAGGAGAGAGCTTGGAGAGGGACTTAAGGGAATACTATAAATTATTGGATGAAGAGTGGAATCCTTACAAGCCAGGTGGATATAAGCGATTTCTTGAAGCTCTAAGGGTAGTAGATAGTATAGTTGAACATAAATTTATAAGAGACATCATAAAACGTAGAAATAAGGTAAGGATTTTAGATGTTTGTAGTGGCTATGGAATAGGTGGTATAGCATTAGCTAAGGTGATGGAAGAGCATAAGAAGCAAGTTGATCTCACATTAGTAGATATAAGGGAAGAGGTGCTCATTAGAGCTAAGAAGTGGAGTATTGAAGTTTTAAGGAAGCCAGCTAAGACCTTAGTGCTTGATGTGATGAACTTGAAAAAGCTTGGAGAGAAGTTCGATTTAATAATAATGTATGGGAATAGTATAGCACACTTCAGTCCATGGGATCTCCTCTTATTACTCCCTTCAATTATTAATGTTTTAGAAGATAATGGAGTCTTTATTGTAGAGAACATTGACGTAGGACTTCAATTGCTCATGGGGTATAAGTACATATGGATCGAGCGAGGGAGTAAGCCTATCCTAAATTTCCATGCAAGCTACGATATTTTAAAGGGTACTTGCAGGAGATTGTTCTTTAGCTTTGAACATAATGAGAAGGGATTTGTAGATCTTCACTTCTGGTATACCTCAACATTAGGAGCATTACTTTTCTGCTTCTTTAACGACCTTAGTATATTATCACATCCCTGGGAACACTGGAAATATTACGTGATTGTAAGGAGGCCCAGAGAGAATATGCCAAGGATTACTAAGAAGAGAGTAGAGGAGATTTTAAGTGAAAACCTTAAGTCTGAGCGCCAGGAGAAAACCTAAGCCTACTAACATAGCACCAGCCCCTGTTATTAAGAACATGGCCTTTATAAGAGATGCAATGAGTTCAGCGCTTCTTAAGCCGCCAACTAGTGCCATTCCTATTGATGGAAATGCTATCATAAGCAGACCGATTACTATCATTAATATACCAGGGACTATTAACGCTAGTGTGAATTTCTTCATGGGAATTGGAGACGTTAAACTGGCCTTAGAGATTTCATCGGGTACTACGTTTGGTATAGCCTTTGAAAGTAACTTAATAAGAGGGGGGGTTAATGTTAGCTGGAAGGGTAACATCGTTATAAACCACCAGGCAGTAAGTCCTAGGGATAATAGGATAAAGTCAGAGATCCCATTTATAGCGAACCTTGGCACCCAGAACGTATAATATGCTACTAATAATATTGCGCATAACATGTTGCCAATAAAAAGGATTAACACAGAGGTCGTTACAAACCTGTCCCAGGAGAACTTCTTTTTCAAAATGTAACCGAAGAGATAAAATGCTACGAAATTAGCAGGTACTGCAGCAACCAGGCTTGGAATGTATAGACAGCCATGTTTCATGGAATCACATATTAACGTGCCTATAGCTGCTCCAATACCGCCAACCCATGGTCCAAAGACTGTAGCGAATAGTGCAGGAATTACGATTGCAGGACGAAATTGTCCGGTTCCCCAAGGACTTTCTATATATGCAGTAGCATAGGCACACACAGCGTAGAGAGATGCATTAAGGGCTGCTAGAGCAATCATGAGGGACTTCCTCATTATTGATCCCATCTTATTACTCTTCATGATAACGACTTAAACTTTAACTTTATAATGTTTAAGTTGTTTAACTTTTAATTTAAGAGATACATCACATATAGTCTAACCGGATAGTGCTGAAGGAATAGGCGAAGGGATTATGGAGGAAATTAAGAAGAGGCCAATCACAGTTATGAAATTGCCTGTGAACATATTGAAAACTATTTTCATGCCATGGGAGGATGTGCTGATAGGCCCTAAGGAATTGGGCGGAGATGGATTGTGGATAAAGGGATATGGAATTAGATGGATAGGAACTAGATTAAGGCTTGTTTCAGAGCTCTATAAAATAGATAATAGGATATGTTATTGGGAGATACCGTATTATGTCATTGAGAACGCCTATCTCAAAGATAGGATTTTCTATTACAAGATAGTATTAACCTATGGAAGGCATATGCTAGAGTTTAGAGTTTCTCGTCTCGTAAAAAAGGTAAAAATCTTAGAACTCATTAAATCAGTAATAGCAATCCCAGTTGATTCTCTAAAGGCAACAACATTCTGGAAGGAGCTAAGTAAGGAGGGACTTAGAGCAGTATGCATTGGCTTATAGCTATGAGGATACCTTAACGGAGACGATAGCGATAAAATTTATTAGCAGTAATACATATGGGGGAGATATGCCTTACAGAGTTCTACTTACTGAAAACTTCCTTAAGGAGTTGGAGAGAGTCGATGAAAAGACAAGAGAAGAAGTCTTCAGGGTAGTTAGGGATCTAGAATGGGATGTTCATAGAGGAAAGGAATTAAGTGGCTACATTCGTGTAAAACTACCATGTGGTGAAGTGGAGTTAAAGCTTTGGGTCGTTAATGTTGGTGACTATAGGCTGTATAGGATAGTCGACGAAAAGGAGCTCACGACATACGTGATTAGCCTGAGGCCTAAGAGGAAGGAAACTTCTTCTCCTTCCTAGTGGAGCTAACTTCGTTTAGCTCTATAACTTTTCCATTAAATACGTCAAGTATCCCTCTGAATAGACTATCTACATCCTCTTCGCTTAATTCATCTCCAGGACGAGGATGGTATGTAAGCTTTACTCGCACATTGACTTCAGCTTTTTCCGAGCGATATACATTATGACTTAAATTTTCCCTCACGCGTCCATACCTCCTTCCACTTTAAAGGATCTATTTAAGGAATATTCTGAGGTTAATCAGACCTGCTCCTTCGATCATCCCCCGGCAAACCCGGAGCCTCACCATTCAACGCCTTCATCATAACTAAAACCTAATATTTCTCAACATATATTTATAGATCATCTCATGAATGCTATTAGAGGTGAGCCCCATGATCGATGAGATAGAAATAAGCAGAGCCATAATAAAGGCTTTCCTTACAGATTTCATAGAAAATTTAGAATTAGATGTAGTGATAGTTGGAGCAGGGCCTTCGGGACTTACTGCAGCCCGTTATCTTGCCAAGGAAGGAGTAAGAGTTACGGTGTTTGAACGAAATCTCTATGTCGGTGGTGGTATATGGGGTGGTGGAATAATGTTTCCAAGAATTGTAGTACAAGAAGAGGCGAAAGAACTTCTTGAAGAAATAGGCGTTAACTTAAGGAAAGCTGATAAGGGATATTATATTGCAGATGCCGTTGAAGTTGTATCCAAGTGCACAGCGGCGGCTATAGACGCGGGAGCTAAAATATACATTGGTATGAATGTAGAGGATGTTATGTTCAGAAAGGAAGATGGTCATTATCGCATATGTGGAGTGGTTATAAACTGGAATGCCGTTGAGTTAGCAGGCCTACATGTTGATCCTATTGCAGTAAAAGCGAAAGTAGTCATCGATGCTACAGGTCATGAGGCAAGCGTAGTTAGGAAGGTAAAGGAGAAGCTACCTGAAGCTAATATTAAGGGCAAGATACTGGAGAAACCCATGTGGGCAGAGGTTGGCGAAAAAGCAGTGGTCGAAAACACTAGGGAAGTAGTTCCTGGTCTTATAGTGGCAGGGATGGCTGCTAATGCTGTATTTG
>QMSL01000036.1 GCA_003649665.1 Thermoprotei archaeon
AAGCATCAAGCTCGCTAGCATAATGTTTAGCCCAATCTACTAGGATTCCTAAGTTCTCCTTATTATAGGGAACTATCTCGAATAAGGTTGCATTAATGGCCGTTACCGTATATAGTAATGCTAGTAAGAAGTTATACATGCTAGATGCCTCTTCATGAGCACGCTTCATGAGTATTAACGATCTAAATGCCGAGGACTGCGTAATGGACAAGCTTAGTGTGTATCGTAGCTGATATAATTCATGTAGTTGTTGCTTTCAGGTTTATGACAAGGGATGAAGTTGTCAAGATGTGATAAAGACGATGGAACTCGTAAAGTAAATAGGGATGAGTAAGTAAGGTAAAGCATCATGTGTAAACCAGCTAATTCGCCTGAAGTAAAAGCTTATGTGCTCTATGCTTCACCTATATGATGAGGATGAGTAAATATGCTTGCTATTAAAGGAGGTGAACCTGTTAGGAAGAAGGAATGGCCTCAATGGCCTGTATTCGATGAGCGTGAAATAAAAATTCTGGAGGAAGTTGTTAAAAGTAGATCTTGGGGAGGGGGGCTAAGCGATAGTGGTCCATGGGAGGCTAAATTTGAGGAGGCTTTTGCTAAGAGACATGGTTGTAGATACGGTATTACGGTCACTAGTGGGACGACAGCTTTGTTTGTCTCTTTATTAGCAGCAGGTATAGGTCCTGGTGACGAAGTAATAGCGCCTGCGCTTACTTTTTGGGCTACTGGTAGTGCGGTCTTAATGACAGGAGCTACGCTAGTCATAGTCGATGTAGATCCAGATACCTACTGTATGGACGTAAACGAGGTGGAGAGAAACATAACTGAGAAAACGAAAGCAATAATCCCTGTATATAATTATGGAACTTCTCCTGATATGGATGCATTAGTCAAGCTAGCTGAGGAGCACAATTTAGTATTAATTGAGGATTGTGCTAGAGCTCATGGTTTTGAATGGAGAGGTAAACCCGTAGGATCGCTTGGTGATATGGGTTGTTTCAGCTTTCAAGAGGGCAAGTTCATGACTGCTGGTGAGGGTGGAATAATAATTACAAATAATGAATTGTATGCTGAAAGGTGCTTCTCCATAAAGAATTGCGGAAGGATTAGAAGGGGAAGAGATATCTCTGAAATAGGAATAGACTACTGGTGGAATTGGTTCAATTTCAGGATGACTCAGTTCCAGGCGGCAATTTTATTAGTTCAGCTAGAAAGGCTCGATGAACAATTAAAGATAAGGCAGGAGAACAGCGAGTATCTGAGTAAGCGATTGCAGGAAATAGATGGTATAACGCCAATTAAAGTACGTAAAGAGCTTACCAAACATCAACCGTGGCCTTATGCATTTAAGTATGATCCAAAGAGCTTCAAAGGAGTTCCTCTACATCGCTTTATTGAAGCGCTTAGAGCTGAGGGAATACCTGCTAGTGGTCTTGACCACCCACCCTTAAATATGACATTGACCGCAAGATATCCATCAAGGATTAAACGAACCAAATATCCCGTAGCGGAGAGAGCAATGCGTGAAACAGTAACATTACCGCAGTGGGTATTCCTTGGAACGAAAGAAGATATGGATGATATAGTGGAGGCTATATTAAAGATACAGAAGCATGCTGATGAGCTCTAAATTTCCCATGAGCTCCAGCCTTATTCCTAAAGCACGGACTTATGCCTACATATTTGAGCGGTAGCTCATCAGCGCTTAACATCCCCTCCGCAACTATGACCAAGTCATGAACATAAGAATAGACTACTCGAAGGATCCAGTAGATAAGCTAAAGACGATATATGGATGAATTAAAAAGACTAGATAATAACTTTGTTTATCGCAGCTTAATGATTAGGCACATATTCAAGACTCCCAAGTGATGTAACTATCGATAGGTATAAGGGAGCTGGAGAAAAACTTTTCAAGTATGAGATTAAACGTAGTACTTATAGTTATTGATACGTTAAGGGCTGATCATTTAGGATGTTATGGTTACTTTAGAGATACTAGTCCGACTATCGATAGAATTGCTCGTGAAGGGGTTCTTTTTGAGAACTTCTATGCATCAGGGATACCGACGGGTCCTGGCTTTACCAGCATTATAACTGGTTTATATCCAATAAATCATAAATATTACATAACGCCATGGGATGTACCTAATGCCTACCAGATGGATGATAATATACCTGTTCTCGCTGAGTTCCTTTGGGATTCTGGTTATACTACTGCAGCCATAGATAATTTAATAAACTTCAGATCTCATATGAAGCACTTCGTTAGGGGATACGAGTACTACATAAATCCTACTAGGTCTTCTAAATGGATCCATCATCATGTAACAGCCTCTGAGATCAATAGGCGATTAATTCCCTGGATTAGGCAACATAGTTATGAACGGTTCTTTCTCTTCATACACTATTGGGATCCACATATGCCCTATAATCAGCCTAAAGCATATAGAGACATATTCCGACATAAGGAATTAAAAGACTTGGAAGTGGTGAAGGCTCCTGCCGGTTATGATTACGTTCCTGGATGGGGTAAAGCTGATGATATACCTAAAGGAGATGATTTTAAATCGGTGGATCTATACGATGGAGAAATACTTTATGTTGATTACGCTATTTCTGAAGTTGTCAGCGTATTAAAGGATGAAGGGATACTTGACGAAACATTGCTTATAATAACCTCTGACCACGGTGAACAATTGGGGCAACATGGAATTTGGGGACATGCAGGTCTTCATGAAGCGGTGATTAAGGTGCCTCTTATAATGAGGTGTCCTAAGATATTACCTCAAGGTATTAGAGTTAAGGAATATGCTCAGCATGTTGATATCGTACCAACAATCCTAAACTTAGTAAACGTAAAGACTGAAGCGAGCTTCGATGGAGATGATCTCCTCAAATTAATTAGAGGCGAATCGATTAGAGACTTTGTTATATGTGAAACTTGGGGTGAGAGATGTATCGTAAAAGGTGAATGGAAACTTATAATACACTATGAACCTGAGCTAAGGATGCTAAGGGACGTATTTGCCTTTAATGGGCACTTTAGGGACTGGTTGCCGTTTTTAAAGAAATATGGCAATATTGGAGTAGAGTTATACAATATAAAACAAGATCCAGCCGAAATCATAAATTTAGCTAATGAACAGGCTGATATCGTCAAAGAGTTAAAGGATCTTCTAGATTCTTGGATAAAATTTAAGTTGAAGGGAAAAGAAGACCCCATATTATCGCTTAAGCAGTATACTCAGCCTCAACCAAAGGAATATCAAAGCCTTTAGACCATTCATTAATCTTATGATGAATTCGGCAGTATCACTTGTTATAACAGGATACAAAATTACGCTCTTATTTTCCCTGGAAACCTCAATGTTATCCTAATAAGTAATGCAAATGCATAAGTTATTTTCTAAACCAGTGAAATACCTAAGACATGGTTTTAAACACATTATCTCATAGTTAAGTATTGTAAGAGATCAATTACGTTCCTTTAATTTCTTAAATGAGTGACAGAACACATCAGTAACGGAACGCTACATAATCTACTGGCTCCTTTACCTTCCATCTCACTAATGATTAAAGTGATATTTAAGGCTGGATATCCTTATAGTGATCGATAGCCGCCTTTCTTTGCCTAGCTTAATATTTATATAGTGGGGATGTCATCTGGCAATTTATTAGTATTCATTATGTATAGTGCTTCTCATGTTCTTTAATTCCTTCTCTAAGCTATATGGCTTCCTTGCAGACTATTATAACGTACGTAAATACTTCATCCTAATTGATTGGATCTTAATAAAATAAACAAAATGGAGTTGTTAGTACTATCACTAGCTTTCGCTTTTCACCTTACTTAATATTGTCTTTACCACTAGAAGCATAAGTATGAGACCAATAATGTTCGGTATAATTACGAAGAATATTATCCTTTGTCGTCTTTCTGTATACTTTATAGCTTGTGCTAGCTCTAATGCCTTCTTAGCGTGTGTATAAGTCCCTTCTATATCGCCCTGGCTGAATGCCTTATAGGCTAATTCTACTTCTCTCTCACACTGAGATAATAGTTTAGCTCCGCCTGGCGTTCTTGGTTTGCTCTTCTTAAGGGTTTCTAGTGTGGTTTTAGCAGCACCGAGTCCGCTAAAGGCACTAACTATCATATTAGTAAACTCAGAACCCTTTGAGTGCGGGTAGATCACTAGTGACATCTTATACGTAGTACCCTTAGTTAAGGTACCGGAGATAATGGTACCCTTTAATTCAAATACATCGCCTCCCCATGCTCGTGCATCGTCAAGGTCGTAGCCTATCGATGGTGGACTGAGCAATATTACGACTAGATCTCCATATTTCGTAGAGGCATAGGCTACTGAGTAAGATCCGGACGAAAGTGTCTGCGATTTGAATTCCTCCGGCAGGTTCACCGACGATATAGTTCCTCCATATGCAATATATAAACTACTTCCCTTAAACGTACTAATGGGCCACTGTACATAAAATAGTACCCCCTGCGTATCAACGTTCTCATATGCTGTTATCGTATAGTTTGCCATTATCATTCCTGTACTATATATTGTATATATGCCTATGAACTCGAAGTACTGCTCGCTCTCTGGTGGGAATTTTGCATGGGTTCTGACTCTAATACCGCCAGGAATTTCCTCAACGGTAGGAGGCTCTAGAACCTCGCCATAGTACCAAGTACCACCAATCCACCTCCAACCAGGGGCAAATACTCCAAAACCAACTGCGCTAACTACCTGTATACCGCCTATACTTATACTGCTTATTGCTGTCCTAGCTGTAATAGATATGTCAACATTTCCTATAGTTACTCTAACAGTATCACCGCTTATCTCATACGGCACCTCTTCTTGCGCCTTAGTTGACACTACCGAAAACATTGAAAGTACTAGGAGTATGGAAATAACTAGCAATATAGTAATTCTCCTGAATTTCATCATAATCTAACCCTCACTTATAACTATTAAGTGTACTAATAAGCGTTTTCATAAAGTTAAAATTAAATGGGATGAAGAGGTCAGTGAATGTTTTTAACTCTCTGTTCTCTTAGCTTTTCTCAGACATTCTTCCGTCTTTATGACTTTCATCATAGCTTATATCTTCTGTCGTAATGTCCTATATCCTTATGATTCTTCTTTTGTTCATTAGCTCCTCTATTGTCCTCTTCAAGTCGATCTTATTAAGTTCTGCTAGGAAGTTCTCTTCCCTACAGTGGGTTTCTGGATGAGTTGGGACTAGATTACACGTGACCTTGATGCTTGATATTTCATAAACTCCAAGCTTTCTTGCCATTTCTATTATTTCTCCTTTATCATACCCTATTAGGGGCCTGAGTATTGGGATTTCAACTCTCCTACTTAATACGTATAGGTTATCTAATGTCTGTGATGCTACTTGTCCTAGACTTTCTCCTGTAACTATTGCCTTTGCTCCTACTTCTCTAGCTATCTCCTGGGCTACTAAGTACATCATCGTCTTGCAGAATAGACATCTATACCTCTCATCTATTACTCCCATTGTCCTCTCATGGGCTATCGATAGGGGTATAACGATGGCTCTTATCTCCTTATCTGGAATCCATTCCTTTAGCCACTTGAGCACGTTAATTATTCTTTCTCTTGCTTTTTCGTTCACATAAGGGGAGAGATCGTAGTGTACTGGGACTATCCTACATCCTCTCTTCATCATCATCCATGCTGCTATCGTACTATCCATTCCACCTGACATTAGCGCTATAATTTTTCCCTCTACGCCATATGGTAAGCCACCAGGTCCTTTATGCTTTTCATGATATACGTAAGCTCCTCTCTGTCTTATCTCAATGAAGATCTCCCTCTCTGGGTTCTCTAAGTTTACCTTAAGGTGTTTATTTTCATCGAGTATTGCCTTACCTAAGATCCTCGCGATTTCCATGCTGTTTACTGGGAATTTCTTATTAGCTCTATGAGCTCTTATGGCAAAGGTCTTGACGTTAGCTAGCACGTCTTTTGAATATCTCCTTACCTCTTTCTCTATTTCCTCCATATCTAGCGTGACTTCTAGCGAGCGAGCTACGAATACTATTCCAAAAACCTTGGTTAGCACTTTAACTGCTTTTTCATCATTATCAGTACATATGAAAATTCTCCCTCCCTCCTTGTTGATTTCGCGTACTTTAATTCCTTCCTTCTTAAGCTGTCTGATCATATTATCTATCAATGTCCTCTCCATCCTAAGCCTTACCTTATGTGACTTTAAAGTTATCTCTCCATATCCTACAATTATGACGTTTCTTGCCACGTTGAAGTACCTCTTTAGTTCCCTATCGTTCATTATCATGCGTTATGCCTCATATATGTTTAATTACTCTTCCTTATCGTAACTAGTAGATAGGTGGAACTAGTGAAGAAAGTTCGCTTTGGCGTAATTGGATGTGGAAATGTTGCTAATAATTATTACCTACCATATATCGCTGAAGTCGCCGAACTAGTCGTAACATGTGATAAAGTATTAGAGAGAGCTAAGAGATCAGCTGAATTATGGGGTGCGAAAAGGTATTGTAGTGATCCTGAGGAGGTGTTCTCCGCAGATGATGTCGATGCTGTGGTGATCACTACTTCCCACAAGTCTCATGCTGAACTCGCTATACGTGCTGCTGAAGCGGGTAAGCACTTCATAGTTCAAAAACCTGCTGCAATCAATATGAATGATTTGGAGAGACTTGTCTCTGCCGTTAAGAAGAGTGGCGTCAAAGCTATATTTGAACCATCTAGTCCCTTCTTCTCTCCTATGGTGAAGAAGGCAAAAGAACTGATAGATAACAGTGAAATAGGAGAGCCATGTCTCTTCATATCTTACGTAGGGCATTCGGGACCCAAATGGTCAGATTGGTTCTTTAAGAAGGAGGAAGGTGGAGGGGTCATATACGATCTTGCTGTCTATGGCATTGCTGAATCGGTTTATCTATTTGGCAAGCCTAAGAGTGTAAGCGCGATGGGCTCGATAGTTCTTGAAAAGCGCTTAATTCTAACTCCAGAAGAGCATACCAGGACCATAGCTCCTGAGTACTACAAAGAGAAGAGACCAATGTATTATCAAGGAATGGAGCCCACTCTTCCGGTTGAAGTAACTGCATACGATAACTCCATAGTAACCTTATGTTATGAAAATGGACTCATTTCCGTAATATATGGTAATTACGTGACGTTCGTTCGTCTTGAAATGCCATCATTACAGATATATGGTCGTAAGGGAAGTATAGTGGTTCCAGTTAGATGGACTGGTGAGTTGAAGGTAGTAAGAGATGGTAAGGAAGAAGTAATTAAAACGGATAGGCCTCGCCCATATTACGAAGCATCTGTAGATCACTTAATAGAGTGTATAGAGAAGGACATGGAGCCGCTCCCATATATCGAATGGGGAAAACAAATAACGGAAATAATGATAAAGGCGCATGAGGCTGTTGCTAAGGCTATTACTCTATAGCGATAACCATTTCTTTTAAAAGGCAGACTTTCTTTTTAACAATAAGTAATAGCTTTCTCTTTCAAGTTCTTTTACCAAGGCTTCATAAGATGTATCTTTCCGAAAAAGTTATGCAAATGCATTACTTATTGAATTAAAGCTTTAATAAGTAACTATAGTGAATGCGAGATTGATGAAGGGAATGCAATATGCTGTACTTCGTATTTACAACTGGACAGTGCAATCTCTCATGCAAATATTGTGGTGGTAGCTTTCAACCAGAAGTAGTCCCTTGGGAGATCCAATATAGCTTAGAGGACCTAATATCCTTCATATCTAAGGATAAAGACGCTATAATTGCCTTTTACGGTGGTGAGCCACTTCTCAATGCTGATTTTATCATGAAGGTTATGGACTCTGTTCCCGCAAAGAAGTTCGTAATACAGACGAACGGGCTTTTAGTTAAGAGGCTTAAAAGAGAATATTGGCTGAGAATGGATGCCGTCCTCCTCTCAATAGATGGACCAAGGGATGTAACGGACTATAACAGGGGTAAAGGAGTTTATAATGCCGTTATCAGTGCGGCTAAATACCTTAAGGAAATAGGTTATAGAGGTGATCTAATAGCTAGGATGACCATAACTGAGCTCAGCGATATCTATAGGGACGTAATGCACCTATTAGACATTGGTCTTTTTAATCACGTACATTGGCAACTAAATGTGGTATGGTGTCCTAAATGGAATTTCATGAGATGGGCTTGCTCCTCATACCTTCCTGGGATAAGACGTTTAGTTAAAGCATGGGTGGATGGTCTACTTCAAGGTGAAGTACTCGGTATAGTACCTTTCTTAGGAATAGCGAAACGGTACATGTACGGAGGCCCAATTCCTCCATGTGGAGCTGGAGAAGAGGCTTTTGCAATACTTCCTAATGGCAATATCATAGCATGTCCTATAGCCGTCGACGTAAAGTGGGCTTATCTAGGACATATAACAACTCACAATCCATTTGAACTTCCGGGGAAGGTATCCATTAGTGAGGACTGTAGATCCTGTCCATATTATAGTATATGTGGTGGTAGATGTCTTTACGCGAATAAGGAACGATATTGGGGAGAGGAAGGCTTTAAGGAAGTATGTTTCGTCACGAAAAGTACCATAGACATGGTATTACAGGGTATAAAGAAGGTAGAGAATGCCGTAGGTAAGAAAATCCTTCTAAAGATATTTAATTATCCAGAATACAACAATACGACTGAGATTATACCCTAGGGTGAATGCTATGTCTATAGAGATAACATGGGACAAGAGTGTGAGCAAACGATATCCCTCATTAGCTTTAGGCTATTGTACTATTCGTGGGGTGAACGTTAAAGAAAGGAGTGATGAAATGGATAAATTCATTAAGGGAAAAGAAGAGCAATTGGCTAATTCGTATTCCCTTGAGGAGTTAAAGAACGTTCGAATAATTCGTCTCTATCGTGATTTCTTCTGGCGTTTAGGAATAGATCCTACGAAGAAAAGGCCTGCATCAGAAGCCCTATTAAGAAGGATATTAAGGGGGAAAGGACTTCCTAGGATATCTAATGTCGTTGATGCATATAACCTAGCCTCAGCAGAATCACTGATAACATTAAGTGCGTACGATCTTGACAAGATAGAACCACCTCTGATGGTGCGTTTCGCCAAACAGGGTGAGGAAGTTATATTGATAGGGATGAGGAAAAGGGTTCTCTCAGGAAACGAAATAGTGCTTTCCGATAGACGAGGAATCCTATGCGTACTAGTTCATGGTGACGTAGAGAGAACAAAGGTTACTAAGGATACGAGGAATGTCCTTATAGTGGCATACGGCGCTCCAGGGATAGACGATAGCTTGTTAATACATGCTATCAAACTGGCTACAACATATATAGTGAAGTTCGCAGGCGGGGTTGCAACTCAACCGAAAATAGTAAGGGGTAGTGATGAACGTATAAGTGCTGATAAATAGCTTTCAGTTTGGGAATAGAATACCCAATTGCCTGAGGAGAACGCCTATGAGTTCAAAACATAGAGAAAGAGTGTTTAAGGCGCTTGAACATAAGAAGCCTGATAGAGTCCCTGTTGATGAACCGCCTGGTTGGAGAGAGGATATCCTTAAACAGTTACTCGCCTACTTAAATGCTAGCGACGTAGAGGAAGTAAGGAAGATACTAGGCATAGACTTCAGGCTTGTTAGCGCTAAATTCAAATATGAACCATGGCAGAAGGATCCGAGTAAGACTATTAACGAGTGGGGAATGGTATTCGAGCCTACATCTACAGGCCTTCACGTAAGGTTCTTCGTTCATCCCCTTGCCAATGCAAGTACTGCAAAGGAAATATGGGAATATCCTTTTCCTGAACTATCTTCCGAGAGATTTGAAGAGGCCGAGAAGCAAACAAGGATGTGGAAGTCTAAGTATGTGGTATCCGCAATGATGGAGGCTACGCTATTTGAGCACGCATGGTATCTAAGGGGATTTCAGAACTTCCTGATGGACTTAATCTCAAGACCTAACATGGCCAATGCACTATTGGATAAGTTGTTGAAATATAAGATAGAAATGACAGGTTACTTCCTCGATATGGGCGTTGATATAATACGCCTTGGTGATGATGTTGGCTGGCAGAGAGGAATGATATTGTCTCCTGCAATATGGCGTAAATATTTCAAACCGAGGATGTCTACGCTAATAAGTTACATACGGAAGCATAGCAGCGATGTCGTGTATATATTTTACCATAGCGATGGCTACATAATGCCCATAATACCCGACTTAATAGAGATAGGCGTCCAAATATTGAATCCAGTACAGCCGGAATGCATGGATCCCGTTGAGATAAAGAGGCTTTATGGAGATAAACTCACGCTTCACGGCACAATAGGTGTTCAATCAATATTGCCATTTGGAACACCTGATGACGTAAGACAAGAGGTAATTAAGAGGATTAAGGAATGCGGTCTTAATGGAGGCCTCATAAT
>QMSL01000037.1 GCA_003649665.1 Thermoprotei archaeon
TGCAATCGCACACCCTGCCCTATCATATAATGTCCTTATGCCAGAGATCATGACCACATGAACTCCATCCCTTCTCATCTTCTCAAGTGCATCCTTAACTAAACGTGTTGCAAATCCCCTTCCCCTATATTCTGGATGAGTACATACTGAGCCTATCATGCCTATCTTAATGAGGCATCCACATATGCTAGCCATGCATTCAAAAATTCCTACATGTGATACTACTCTTCCATTAACCTTTATTATCCTAAGGTTATCTATGTTCCCTTCGTTGAAGAGAAGTGGGAATTCCTCTTGCATGGTAGGCCTCATGCCTCTACTGGTTCTGAATACCAAGTTGACTAGATTAATTATCTCCTCTAGTTCTTCCTTTTTCGCT
Source organism: Thermoprotei archaeon (assembly GCA_003649665.1). Lineage (GTDB taxonomy): Archaea > Thermoproteota > Thermoprotei > QMSL01 > B3-G16 > B3-G16. The sequence goes on from QMSL01000037.1 coordinate 380, forward strand.
CCCCTAGGACCTTCAATGTGCTCGCTCACGATATCATGTCTCCATTATATAATGTGTTTTCTCGTTAATCTTTTAACCTTTTAGCTTGTAGATTTTTATGGTGAGGTTATTGTGTCCCTTACATATTCGTGCTCGACCTGAAGATATAGCACCTCGTATAATTATAGCAGGCGATCCTGCAAGGGTTAGACAAGTTGCCGATATTCTTGAGAATGCTAAGTTAGTTAATAGGAATCGTGATCTTCTTGTATATACTGGCGAATACAAGGGTATTCCTATTAGCGTCGCAGTACATGGAATAGGAGCTCCGTCTTTGGCAATAGTCCTAGAAGAGCTAATAATGCTTGGTGCTAAGGCAATAGTCCGTCTCGGGACGGCTGGTGCTTTAGTTGAAGATCTCCATATTGGCGATGTAGTCATACCAACTGGTGCATCATATACCGTCGGCGGTACATTAGGTATGTACGTTCCTGAACCTATCGCACTAGCCTGTGTTCCAGATTTCAACCTCCTCTGCAAACTGGTAGACGAGATGGACAAGCATGAAATGCGCTATAAAGTAGGCCCAGTCTTCAGTAGTGACGCATTTTACGCTGAAGATCCGAAGTTCGCTAAAAAATGGGCAGAACGAGGCTATTTAGCAGTTGAGATGGAGTGTGCCACTCTATTTGCATTGGGCTTGATGAGAAAAGTACACTGCGCTGCGACATTGATAATAAGCGATAGCCTTGTTCTTAAAGAGGAGAAGGAACTTAAAACTGCGGAGGAACTAAGGGAATACGTAGATAAAGTAGCCCGTGTTATTCTAAATGCTCTCATAAAGTTTAAAGTTTAAGATAACTTGATGATTTAACGACAGGGTTATGAGTATGAGAAAGCTTAAGGTTTATACCCTCACGGTCGTACTTATAATAGCGTCTCTGGTGATATTCCTCATGTCACGTCCTAGTGAGACTGAATATGACGAGTATGGTGGTTGGAAGAAATTACGCGGAACTAAAACTGGCTTCTTTCATGTGGAGGAGATAAACGGTATATGGTGGCTGGTCGATCCTGAGGGATATGTATTCATATCTAAGGGAGTGAATCACATCAATTACTATGGGGATTATTGTCCTAAATTAGGCTATTCTCCATATAATAGGAACGTACAGGCTAGATATGGCAATATCCGTAATTGGGCATATGTAACCATATTAAGACTTAAGACCTGGGGATTTAACACGATAGGAGCGTGGTCATCTCCAGAGCTATATGGTAAATTACCCTACACTATAATACTAGATATAGCTGCAAGTTATGGAGCAAATTGGCTTACCGGTGAAGTTCCAGACATATTCTCAGATCAATTCGAAAAACATGCGAAAAGTCGTGCAATGGCCATGTGTTACCTAAGAAGAGATGATCCTTATTTAATAGGCTACTTTACAGATAACGAACTACGATGGGGCCCTGATTGGAGGTCATCAAAGCATCTGCTCGATGACTTCATGAATTTACCCCCCTCCTCGCCTGGTAAAAGAGTAGCAGTTGAAGTTCTTAGAGAGGTATTCAATAATAATATATCTGCTCTAAATGAACTCATGAAAGCGAACTTCTCAAGCTTCGAGGATCTACTTTATTATGTAGGTGATTTACCTGAAGGAGATATGTTCTCTAAGGCACGAAGCGTTTTCTTAAGGAAATATGCGGAGCGCTACTTCAGCGTATGTTATAAGGTAATAAAAGAGGCTGATCCAAATCATTTAATACTCGGTTGTAGGTTTGCAGGATATGCACCAAGGGAAGTGCTTGAGGTAATGAAAGACTACGTAGATGTAATCTCCATAAACTACTACGGTCTTGAAGCCCCTATAAATCTACTTAAATACATATACTCTATAACCAAGAAGCCAATAATGATCACGGAGTTCTCCTTCAAGGCAATGGACTCAGGTCTCCCTAATACTAAGGGAGCTGGTATAGCACTTCCCACTCAAAAGGAGAGGGCTGAGTACTGTAAGAGGTATGTTACCTCTATACTTAAACTCCCCTTCGTTATAGGTTATCACTGGTTTCAATACATGGATCAGCCAAAGGAAGGTAGGTTCGACGGCGAAAACAGTAACTTCGGTTTAGTAAAGATAAACGATGAGCCATGGGATTTATTAGTGAAGTATTTTAAAGAAATTAATAGAAGCGCTGAAAGAATACATCTAGAATCAACGTACGCTTAAGTCATAAACCAAATATATGAGCCGAATGGTAGCGGGAGGCCCGGGGGGCTAGCCCTCCCCTGCCCCGACCATGCTGGGTCGGGGTCCGCAAATGGGCTAATGGCGGGGGCCGCAACTCCCGAGGAAGGTAGTCCGAAGCGTGCAGGGTCCACCTTCCTGCCTATGACTCTCCGTCCCATGGGGTCACCGTAGGCCGATAGGCCTTCCGGAAGGAAGGCCGAATCGGCCTCACCGGCCGAACCGGGTTAGGCCCGGAAGGGAGCGGCCCTAAGGCCGGGCGGTGGCGTTCATGGGGGCACGGAGAGGAGGTCAGGAAGGTGGTAGCCCTGCACGTGTAGGCTACCGACCTCGGGGGGTTGCCGCTACCCGGCAGATAGCTTATTTCACCAACTTAGCAGATATCAGTACCCTGCACTCCTCACAAACTTCACTGATTGTAGGTCTACCGCATTTTATGCATACGTTCATTACTTCTTCGTTTATCCTCATTAACCTCTCTACATTATTTAAGTAGCTATATAAGATTCCTGGATATCTTTCCTCGAAGTAATCTAACCATTTAACAACATATTCTTTGATTGGCATTTTTTGCTCCTTATACTTAATTCCTCTCACCTTAAGGTATTCCTTAATAGTATTGTTCAATATGTTGATCATAGGCAATGTCACACGTATAACATCTCTCCTCTCAACCTTGGCGCTAAGCGGCATATCAAGAAGCGGTATATGCCCATATATCATTCTCTCGAATACTAAGTAACCTTCTAAATTCGCATTAAGTGGTAACGCTATCTTTGTTGCTCCTATCTCCTTCGCTATCTCCTGTAGTTTTATTAATAGGAAGGCTAGAGTTAAACTTCCCAATGGTAAGTTATATTCTTCCGCAATTCTCTCCAACTCCTTAATGTCGATCTTAATTCTCTCCCCTACGTCAATTACTTCAACGTCGTAGTTGTGAACTATGCTCGAAAGCATTTTTTCATTGAGACTGCACAGCGTAAGTTTTGACTTGGGGAACTCTTTCTCTATTTTTACCATTTGATCTGCAAGCACAAGACCATGAGGTAATGGGTAAACGCATAGTAATATGTGATCTATCGGAGTAAACATATGGAAGCGAGAGATTGCTCTCCTTATTTTCCTCTCAACTTCTTCTATTATGGCAGTACTACGTCTCACCTCTACATTACTAGTATTATAGTCTCTCGTACCTTTCATGTTTTCGATAACCTTTTCAATAAGAAGTTCTAAATAAGAATTCTTAGAGATGAGAATAAAGAAGCCTATTAAGAGAAGTGAGATCCGCTCTGTCATATATACTGAGGAGCGATGGAAGTTACTTAAGGAGTTAAGAGAGAAGGCAATATCGATCATGTCTATACTTGAGAAAGAGCAAATTCCCTGTATAGTACATGGAAGTGTCGCTCGTGGTGACGTTAATCCTGATAGCGATATAGATATATTCATACCGCTACTAGTTCCACCATACAAGGTAGAACTCTCCTTAGAACGACACGGTCTTGAGCCAATTAAGAGGGAGATTGTACAAGCGACGCCATGGCATGTCATAAAGGCTCACATATATCTAGATGAGCAGACCGTAATAACGTTCCCATTAACTCACATGACGCGTATCGAGCGTGAATTTTATAAATTCGGTGGCGAATTAACGCTTGAAGAGCTTAAGCAAGGAAAAAGAGTTCCTGGAGTAGATAAGAGGCTCATGCTAATATACCCTAGGCCTTATGGTCATGATGAGTATTCCATAATAGGAATGGAGAGCGAAGTAGCAAGAATCCTTGGTGTCTCTCTTGATATAGTTAGGGAAAGGGAATACGTTCTATTGAGAAGGGATGAGATAGGTCGAACTGGAGTCTTCATAAGAAGAGAATTAGCTCCTAATGAGTCATTTGAAAGCGTGCTTGAGGAGCTCTCCAGAAAGCACGTATTAGTCAGGAAGAAGCTTAGAGAACTGGGCCTTGTATAGCATGAAGCTTAGTTGTAACTCTATTTTTGGATGGGATATCTTAGCTGAGCTACTATCCCTCCTAGGCTTTGAAGAGTTTGATATAACTCGAAGTCTTTACTCATTATCAATACCCTTCCTCCTCTCTTCTCTACGGCATCAACTATTTCCACTATCTCTGCATATCGTGAGGGATCTCTAAATAATGTCTCAGCAATTACTAACTTGTCTACTGCGCCCATTGCTGCTGCTATACGTACGTCGTCAATACCATATGCTATCCTTTCATCATTCTTACTAAGTCTTCTTAGCACTTCCTCTATGACTCCTTGAGCTTCTATTGCTTCAAAATGTGCTATAACCTTTCTCTCCACGCCTCTTCGAAGGACTTCATAAACTCCACTTATGTCACTTGATGTTGCATCTTCTATTACTATATTTATCCTATCCATCTCTTCCTTAAGTCTCTCCGCTAATTCCTTCTTGGCCATTCCCGGTCCCGCTACAACGATTGTATCAACCTTCTCCTTCTCACAGATTCTCTTTATTGAACTAATTACATCATTTACGAATCTAGCTATATACGCTCTTCTACTTGATGGCTCAGCTCTCTTTCCTGGTATGTTCTGGCTTATAGTCATAATTTCATGTACTCCACGTGAAGTAAGCATAGCAATAGTTGCCTCACCATAGTCAATGGCTACTATAAGTATTGTCCTCTTTCTCTCCTTACGTGCCCTTTCCAATCTTCTTAACTCGAATTCCGTTATCTTTTTCTTCTCTATTGTCACCTCGGTTCCTGGCCTTAACGTTAATGAGTGATGTTTGCCTTCTACATGAAGCCATTCCGGCGCCTCTATTATCTTGCCTCTTACTCTAAGTCCTCCTCTAAAAGTATCAATTTCAATGTCCTCAACCTCTACTGTTAATGTTACTTTTACCTTCTCTCCTCTAACCTTTCTTCCACTCCCTGTCTCATACTTTACCTGACGTAAAGTCCACGAAGTAACTAGATCTCCCGGTCTTATGATAAGGCTAAGGAGATATATATCATCGAAATCCTCTGGGACTAGCTTTATGATGCGTTTTTTCACGTCAAGTTTAATTATCTTCATTTTAACACCTATTCCTGTATAGTGAATCTTACGTTAAGGTAGGATATATATGCTGAGAAAGTGGCGCATTAATCAGAAAAAGGTAAGGACAAGAAAGGGTTTGGAGATAATATTAAGGCAGGTAACAGCATCCGATATACCAGAAATATATCAAATAGAGAAACTCTCCTTTAAGGATCCATATCCTCCATCGCTTTTAGAAACGCTTGCCATATTAAGTAATGATACCTTCATAGTGGCTGAATATGATAAACATGTAGTAGGCTACGTTATAGGAACACTTAGATGGGATGTAGTAGGTCATATAATAAATATAGCAATACACCCCGACTTTAGAAGAAAGGGGATAGGAGAGGTGCTAATGAAAGAGGTTATGAAGGCATTAAAGAAAAAGGGCGCTACCATGTTTAGGCTTGAGGTAAGGATCTCTAACATCCCGGCACAATGTCTATATGAGAAATTAGGCTTTCGTAAAGTGGGAGTAATACCCAATTACTACAGCGATGGTGAAGCATGTTATGTCATGGTCAAGAGAGATCCTTAAGCTCCCTTTTGGTACGTTGTATATAGGTAGCCTACCCCTTGGGTGCTCTCTATGTCATAAGGGGCAGAAACTAGTTCTTTTCATAACCGGCTTATGCAATAGGCGATGTTGGTACTGCCCTATTAGTGATGAAAGACGAGGGAAGGACATAATGTTTGCAAATGAGGTTCAAGTGAGAGATTTAGATGAGATAATTAAACAAGCCATGCTTATGGATGCAAGGGGAACTGGCATTACCGGTGGGGAGCCACTACTAGTATTCAGTAGACTAATAAAAATAATAAAGCTCCTAAAGTCCAAACTTGGTAGTGAACATCACATTCATCTTTACACTAATGGTGAGCTACTATCACGCAATCATGCAATTTTACTAAAGGAATGTGGACTCGATGAACTAAGGATACACATAACTAGCGAGAGGAGTTGGAAAGGTGTTGAGATAGCCATTAATGCTGGTTTATTAGTCGGAATAGAAATTCCCGTGATACCGAATCAACTTGATTATTATAAGCGTTTGATATTACGTGCTGAATCCCTGGGTGTGAAATTCATTAACTTAAATGAGCTTGAGGTTTCCGAAAGTAACTACATGGCAATGAAGTTAAGGGGCTATGATGTTAAGGACGACGTACCTTATGCAGTTAAAGGTAGTGAAAGAACAGCAGTTGAACTCCTTAAGTGGGCAAAGGAAAATACGAAGAGGATAACAATACATTATTGTCCAGCGAAAGTAAAGGACGCAATCCAACTTAAGTCTAGATTAAAGCGCATAGCCAATAAAGTCGCTAAACCATATGAAATAGTAGATGAGGACGGCTTATTAGTTAAATGTGTGATCTCCTCAGAGGGCAATATGCTTCCTCTTTTGAGGTTAATCTCAGAGAAGGTGGGCAAATCTAAGATACATATCGTAAGCGGAAGGTATGCTGAGGTAAGTATAGCGCACTTAGATGAGGTGATTAAATTAATTAAGAGGAGTACCGATATTAAGAGGAAAATAAAACTCTACGTAGTTAGAGAACATCCTATAACGCATTTAATTCTTGAGAAAATTCCACTTGATATTTAAGAAGTAGCGTTTATTTCCGAGGAGTTAGTACAAACTATAGGAGAAAATATATGAGTACAGAGAAAATTACCTTTTGGATTCTAGACGTCTCTTATGGTGTAGTCGGTGGGATTCCCGAAGTTAGAATGTGGGGTATAGCCGAGGATGGCAGAAGGATAGTAGTACTTGATAGACACTTCAGACCTTACTTCTACGTGCTTCCTGAGAGGAATGCCGATATAGATTCTCTCATTAGAAGCTTAAAGGCAAGGCTTAGGGGGAGGCATCCAATACTTGGAATTGATATCGTTGAAAGGAAGTACTTCGGTGAACCCGTAAAGGTATTGAAGATCACATGTAGTATACCGGAAGACGTTAAATATTATAGGGAAATAGCATCTGAAGTTCCTGGTGTAAGGGAAGTCCTTGAAGCCGATATCCGCTTCTACATGAGGTACATGATAGATAATCATGTATGGCCTTGTGCTTGGCATGAGGTAGTAGCAGAAAAGATACGTAAGCCTTCCCAATGGCGTGTAGATGCTGTTTATTTAGCTCATAGTTCGCCAAAGGTATTAGAACGTAATGATACCCCAAATCTTAGAATAATGGCATTTGACATAGAGTGCTATAATCCTAGAGGTACTCCTAATCCGAAGAGGGATCCTGTGATAATAATTTCCGTTGCCACAAGCGATGATGAGATCAAATTGTTTACCGCTAAGGACAAGGACGATAGAGAGCTATTAAAGGAATTCATTAAATTCGTGAACGAATACGATCCAGATATCATCGTAGGATACAATAACAATAGGTTCGATTGGCCATACTTAGTAGAGAGAAGTAAGGTCTTAGGAATTCGATTAGCGGTCAGTAGAATGAGTAGCGAGCCCAGCCCTAGCGTATATGGTCATTACTCAGTAGTTGGTAGGGCAAATGTAGACCTCTATGACTTTGCTGAAGAGATTCCTGAAGTTAAGGTAAAAACCCTTGAAAACGTAGCTGATTACCTAGGCGTTATGCCAAAGGACAAACGTATACTTATAGAAGGTACGGAGATATATGCCTATTGGGATGATCCAGAGAAGAGAAAGATCCTTCTAGAGTATGCAAGACAGGATGCCATTAGCACATATGGAATAGCTGACAAAATATTACCGTTTGCAATGCAACTCTCAAGACTAGTTGGTCTCACATTAGATCAAATAGGTGCAGCTAGCGTTGGTTTTAGGGTGGAGTGGTACCTAATGAGAGAAGCATACGATGAGAAAGAGCTCATACCTAATAGAGTTGAAAAACCGTACTCTACATATAAAGGAGCTATCGTTCTTAGACCGAAGAAAGGCGTCCATGAGAATATAGCTGTTCTAGACTTCTCCTCAATGTATCCAAACATAATGATAGCTTATAACATCTCTCCTGATACTTATGTACCTCCTGACAAAGTGGATGATCCATCAAAGTACTATATAGCCCCTGAGGTGAACCACGCATTCCGTAAGGAGCCTCCTGGTTTCTATAAGAAGGTCCTTTCGAGGTTACTAACCTTCAGAAAGCGGCTTAAGGAAGAGATGAACAAGTATCCTCCGAACAGCATAGAATATCGTATATTAAATGAAAGGCAGAAAGCAGTTAAAGTAATAGCGAATGCATGTTACGGCTACACAGGATGGCTTGGCGCTAGGTGGTATAAACGTGAGGTCGCCGAAGCCACTACTGCATGGGGTAGAAGAACCATCAGAGAGGCAATAAAGATAGCCGAGGACTTAGGCTTAGAGGTAATATATGGTGATACGGACAGCCTATTCGTTAGATACGATAAGGGAAAAGTAGAGGAATTCATAAGAACTGTAAAGCAGAAGTTAGGTTTAGAAATAAAGATCGATAAGATATATGTACGAGTATTCTTCACAGAGGCTAAGAAGAGATATTGCGGCCTACTACCCGACGGCAGAATAGACGTAGTTGGACTTGAAGCAGTAAGAGGAGACTGGGCTGAAATTGCTAAGGAAGTTCAGGAGAAGGTGATAGAGTTAGTACTAAAGAAGGGATCAGCTGAGGATGCTGTTGAATATGTTAAGAAAGTAATAAGGGAGCTTAAGGAAGGAAAGGTTCCTATGTCTAAATTAATACTTTGGAAGACTGTCACTAAGGACTTCAGTGAGTACGCTGTCGAAGCGGCTCATGTTGCTGCCGCTAAGCGGCTAAAGGAAGCTGGTTATAGTCTTGAAATAGGAGATAAAGTAGGCTACGTAATACTAAAAGGAGGTGGCAAATTAGCTGAAAGGGCATGGCCATACCAATTAGTTAAAGATCCTAAGCTCATCGACTATGACTACTACATACGCAAGCAAATCGTGCCAGCTGCACTGAGAATATTAGAGTACTTCGGCGTAACTGAGAACTTATTATTAGTTGGGGAGACTAAACAGACAACACTCTTCGATTTCATGGGGTGAGGATTTGACGTATTCAGACTTCATGAAGTGGTTAAGCTATGCCTCTAGGAGGATATGTAGCCATCTTAAGGAGTACGGTAGTACTCTACTTATTCATCATGATGATGCTGACGGTATTACTAGCGCTGCTATTATAAAGAAAGTTCTTGATAACATGAACATAACAACCCGACTTATATGCCTTGAAAAGCTTTATCCACAGGTCTTAGATATTCTCAGCTCTTACGATACCCCCATAATCTTCGTAGACCTCGGATCACCTCATGTAGGCCTGATATCTAATAAGCTAAAGACTAGTAACACTATAGTAGTTATAGATCATCATGATCCCAGTTCAACTGATGATCCGAGGATAATTCACGTAAATCCAGAGCTTTTTGGGATAAGTGGAGAGTCAGAAGCCTCAGCATCAACTATAGCTTATCTTTTGGCAAGGGAATCTCTGCATAATAAAAGCGATGCATTCTCACTCTCTCCTCTAGCATTAATTGGATCGTCTGAAATACCTGGTGAGGTTCGTGGGCTAAATAAAATGGTTCTTGATGATGCCATTAAAAATAACTTAGCTAAGATCACAAAGGGGAAAATCGAAGTATTCTTCAATGGAAGGTTTGTACA
>QMSL01000038.1 GCA_003649665.1 Thermoprotei archaeon
TAGTACAAAAATGGCGATGTAAAGAATGAATTATTCCTCTTTATAGCTCTTCAACGCCCCACTCAAGCTCTGAAGGCTTCTTAATCCCCAACAGTCTCTCTAATGTTATTCTCCTCTCTATTGCTGCAACGAGCTGTCTCGTTCTTACTACTACGTCTGGATTTACGCTTATGCTATCGATTCCGCATCTTACTAAGAATTCCGTGAACTCTGGATATACGCTTGGTGCCTGTCCACATATGCTGACTGTTCTTCCGTGTTTGTGTGCTACCTTAATTAGGTATGCTATTGCGCGTCTTACAGCAAGATCTCTCTCATCAAAGTATCTCCTATCAAGTTCTGGTAAGATCTGGCTATCTCTATCGGTTCCTAGAATTAGCTGGGTTAGATCATTACTGCCTATGCTAAATCCATCGAAGTACTTGCAGAATTTATCAGCTAGGAATATTATACTTGGTACCTCTGCCATAGCCCATACCTTGAAGTCCCTACCTCTCTCTAGTCCCTCCTCTGCCATTATCTCGAGTACTCTCTCCACCTCCCATGTAGTGCGTACGAATGGTAGCATTACCCATACATTAGTTAATCCATACTCCTCACGTACCTTGCGTATTGCTTGGCACTCAAGCCTAAATGCCTTCTCATATTGTGGTGATATGTATCTGCTGACTCCACGCCATCCTAGCATTGGGTTATCCTCATGTGGCTCATACTTCTCTCCTCCTCTTAGCTGTCTGTACTCGTTAGTCTTAAAGTCGCTGAACCTAACCACTACTGGTCTGGGATAAACCTCTCTTGCCACAAGGGCAATTCCATCTGCCATCTTATCTACGAACTTGCTCTGCTGACCGGTCTCTATTAAGTAGAGTGGGTGATCTCCTATGTAACTAGCCATTATGAATTCAACTCTCATTAATCCTATACCATCGAATGGTAGATCCTTATAGTCCTTTATCTTCTCTGGGACTCCTAAGTTCATGTATATCTTAGTCCCTGTTGGTATCCATTGTATAACTATCTCTGGAACTGCTTTCTCCTCCTTCTCCTCAGCTGGTTTAACTAATTCCTCAACTGCTCCCTCATACACTACTCCACGTGTTGCGTCCACAGTGTATGTTTCACCAGTCTTTAGTACCTTCGTTGCACTACCAGTACCGACTATACATGGAATACCAAGCTCTCTACTTACTATTGCAGCGTGACAAGTCATTCCTCCTTCGTCAGTTATAATTGCTCCAGCAAGTCTCATGTAAGGTACCCAGTCTGGATTAGTCATTTTTGTTACCAGTATGTCGCCTTTCTTTATCATCTTTGCAGCTTCCTCTGGGCTCATCACAACCTTAGCTACACCAACATGAACACCTGGGCTTGCAGGAAGTCCCTTTAGTACAACCTTCGCCTCCGCTAGCCTCACCTTTGGTACTTCTTCCACTTTAGCCTTCTCCTTACGTACACTCCATACGGTCTCGGGTCGTGCTTGTACTATGAATACGTTCTTTGGGAACGGCAGATCTTTATCTATAGCCCACTCTATATCCATATGTCTGCCATAATGCTCCTGTATCCTTATAGCTAACTTAGCTAGCTCTAAGACCTCTTCATCAGTTAAACACGGTTTTTCTTGTAGCTCCTCTGGTAATGGCATCATCTTTGTCTCTCCAGTCTCAGGATCTCTAGTAGACCACACGGTCTTCTTAGCTATCCTCTTCTCTACTATCTTCATAGTACTCTTGTCAACTACATATTCATCAGGTGTTACAGAACCGCTCACTACGGATTCTCCAAGACCCCAATTAGCTTCAATTACTATCTTGCTCTCATCTCCTGTAACTGGATGGAGGGTGAACATTACACCAGCAGCCTTTGCGTTTACCATCTTCTGTACTGCTACGCTTATCAGAACCTTCTCATGCTTAAATCCTTTCTCCTCCCTGTAAAATATTGCTCTCGGCGTGAAGAGGCTTGACCAACATTTCCTAACCTTATCTATTACTTCCTCCACTCCTACTACGTTTAGATAAGTCTCCTGCTGGCCTGCAAAGCTAGCATCAGGTAGGTCCTCAGCAGTAGCACTGGATCGTACAGCTACTGGTAGCTTCGGCTCCTTTAGGCCAACTCTCCTACATAGCTCTATGTAAGCACTCTTTATTGCCTCCTTTATGTCCTCAGGCATCTCCGTTTCCTCGATTAACTTGCGTATTCTCTTACTGGCCTCCTCGTATTCCTCAGGAGCTCTAGTCTTTATTACCTCTGATAGGATTTCATTTATCTTATCCTTTATACCTGTTTCCTCGATGAATCTCTTATAAGCGTATGCTGTGACGGCAAATCCTGGTGGTACTGGTATGCCTGCATTAATCATCTCTCCTAAGTTTGCACACTTCCCTCCTACGAGAGGGACATCTTCCTTCCTTAGCTCCTCAAACCAAAGTATTATGGCTTTTGACTTATCTACAGTGCTCATAATTAATCCCCCTGCACTCAATTCTACCGTGACTCAATTCCTGCTCGCTTATAAAAGTCTTACTATCTGAGGCAAAAAGCTTAAAGCCTACTAACTGGTAAGTCGAGTAGATGATGAAGGTGCAGCCGTACGACCTATTATATGGAATGAAGAGATTAACCCGGTCTGATTTACCTACCTGATTCAATATCAATTTAATCTCTTAGTTAATAAACGCAAGTTAAGAACCAGGGTAGTAATGCGCTAGAGTATGGATTCTGATCGCATCGGTTATCTTATTCACAATCTCTTTCAGCAAAGCTGGGTTCTGTCATAGCCTCTCGGCTCCACCCCCCATAGTCTCATCATCCTTAAATATTCCGAAAAATTTAACTTCTACATGATATTTTGATAGTAGGGGCTACTGATGCCCAAGGAGATATTTGATAAAGAGGAGTTCATTAAGCTATCGGAGAAGGCTATTGAATGCCGAGTTAAGAGGACAAAAGATTACGTAAAGCTAAAGCTTCGACTTAAGCGCTATCTTTATACACTAAAGGTTAAGCCCGAAGAGGCTGATGAGATACTCAGGCAGATAAAATGTTCAAGGATAGTAGAGCTTTAAAATTCCATAAACCGTCAAGGATAGTATTGTTGGTATAGGGAGTCCTGGCGCATACCTAAGCTTAAATTTCTTCATGAGCATATACAATAGTACTATACCGGAATTTATCGTAATGAATGCTATAAACGAACATATAGGATTGAAGGCTATACCGTATAATGTCATCATCATGGAGTAACATATTATATCCCCTATGCCTAAACTAGCTAATCCTATATATGCAGTAGCTAATAGAACAGGGTTAGCTAAGGAGAACTCTCTGGGCTTCTCCTCATTCTCCTCTATGGGCTCAGGTGCTACTTTGTCCATTAGCATCTTTATGAATCCCATCCTTACTGATATTATGTCATATACTGAGAGTAATAATAATACGAGTATCGAAAGTATTTCCGGAAACATAACTGCCATCATTGTTCCTGTCAGTATCCCCGTTATCAGTAGCAATACTTCATGTATATAGTACGATACAATATGTCTCCTGAATGCTATAAGTAAAGTCCATAATACTGCTATGGAAATTGTAAATGGTAATTTCCATACCTCCGCACCTGAGATACTACATATAAAAAGTAATGAATAAAAGGAAAGGTAAAGTAGAGTTAAGAGAAAGATAGCCGAAAGTATACGCAGACCTCCCTTCCTAACAAGTATTGAGAATATAGTTGTTATCAGTATTATTGCTATAATGAAGAATGCAAGATTTATACCTAGCTCATGAGCTCCTGGGATCCTTATCACTTGACTCCTTATTTTAGTACTTGGTAGTTTCAATAGGATGGCATAGGTCACAGTGCTTGTGATGATTAGGTAGAGTATTAGTGCGCTAACTCTATATTTATCCATTTACTCCCTCTCCTTATAGGCTTACTTATATACTATAGGTAGCGCCTACCTCTGGGTTTATTACTTCTAAATCGAAATTATCTCTTACGTATACCATGAATTCTCTTATAGCTTCCTCCTCTCCATGTACAAGGAAGAGTTTAGTACCAGGTTCTAGTTTTGAAATCACCTCAATTAGCTCCTTTCTTCCGCAATGAGCAGAGAAATCAAACCATTTGACTTTAGCCTCTACTTTTTCGGGCTTTCCATCGATTGGTATAGTACCTGTATCCAAAAGTTGTCTTCCTGGAGTTCCGGGTATCTGGTAGCTGACCAAGAAGATGGCATTTTTTGGATCCTTATATATCTTCTTTAAATAATACAAGGCAGCTCCTCCCTTTAACATTCCTGCAGGCGTTACTATTAATGAAGGTCTCTTTAGCGCTTTTCTTCTGTCCTCTCTCCTCATGACCCATTTAACTGACGAAAGAGCATCCTTAACGAACTTATAGTCCCTTAGGTACTGTGGTCCCTCTAGTATAAGCTTAGAAGCTATTCTAGCCATACCATCGAGAACTACTGGATGTTCAAAACCATACTTCTTAAGTATACATATTATTTCCTGCGAACGACCTACTGCAAATGCTGGAACCAATACTATACCTCCTCTCTCGATAACTTCCCTAGCTTCATCAACGAATTCCTTTTCTAACTCTCTTCTATCAGGGTGATCTACATTTGCATAAGTTGTCTCCATTATTACAGCGTCAAGTTCCTTAAAGTTGATCTGGTCTAGTTGGGCAGGTCGTAATAACTGTGTCTCTATTATGTTGAAGTCCCCTGTATATAGTATCTTTTTATCATTTACCTCTATTAGTACACATGCACTACCGGGTATGTGTCCCGCATCTATTAATTTAATGCTAAACGAATTCACTTCTAGTTCCTCATTATAATACATACTCTTAACGTTTTTCTCTGCAATCTTCGCCTCGACCTCTTCGAATGGAAGGTTATGGCGGGCTATCCTTATGAAGTCAAACCAGAGTAATGATGATAGCTTAATGCTCATTTCTGTCGTAAGGATCGGTATCTTCATCTGTCCCGAATATAATAATGGCAATCCTCCTGAATGATCTAAATGGGCATGTGTAAGGACTATGAAATTCACATCTCTAGGTCTTACGTGTACTGGAAATAGCGGTTTATCATCAGTAAATGAGACTCCATAGTCTAATAGCGCTCGATTTCCCTTACCGTCCTCTATCAATATTGCCATTCTTCCTACTTCCTTACATCCCCCTAGGAATCTAAGCGTGATATCATCTTTGTTATACGCAACCATTTTAACACCCTATTTCTATAATATCTACGTCTAAGGAGACATGCTTTAGTGAAATATAAAATTGACTCGACATGAAAGGGATGGGAGACTTGAGATCAGAAAGCGTTAGGATAATACTAAAGGAAGATCGTAGTAACCTAAGAGGTTGCACTCTAATTACTGGCTTCCATGGAGTCGGAATGGTTGGCTACATTACAACAAAGCATTTAGTATCAGAGCTTAAAGCTACTAGGATAGGCTTCATAGACACAGGAAATCTACCTCCCTATGTCTGTATGCACGAGGATAGGCTTCAGACTCCCTTTGAAATATATCGTTATGATAATATAGTACTTATACTCACAGAGATGCCTCTAAACTCTAAAGATTTTCATTCTTTCTCTCGTGAAGTTGCCAAATGGAGTATTGAGGTCGGAATGGAGAAAGCGATCTTAGTAGGAGGTCTAGATGCCAGAACGAGGAAGAATCCTGAGGAGAAGTTAAGATGTGTTGCTACGGAACAGTATATTAGAAAGTACGGTTGTGATTTGAACTTCTTAGAGAGGAACTACTACGTAATAGGCCCATTGGCATTAATGTTGTCCTATTATGAGATGAATGACTTCCCTGCAATAGCTGTACTTTCTTATTCATCTGTTGTAAATGGTCCTGATCCTCGCGCTGCTGCAGCTGCGGTTGAGTATATCTCAAAGAAACTTAATATCAACGTCGATACTAAACTCCTCTTAGAAGAGGCTGAGAAATTGGAGAAGGAACTAATGGAGATATCGATGAAACAAATAAAGGCGCAAAAGGCTGAAGAGGCAAGTGGTACGTTCTACGTCTAATAGATAGTGCTAAACCTTACGTCATGTATTGATATATTCTTTTAATGTCCTCTCGAGTTACTATCATTACTCCTCTCCTCTCAAGTTCTTTAAAGAACTTTAATGGCCAATCCTCGCTCTGCAATATGACCACCCTCTTATAACTCCTCTTCTTAATGAACTTTATTATATACTTTATGATCTCCATAAGATTTTCGCCCTCTATCTTTATGAATCCTTCCTCAAACTGTGAAAGAGGATACATCTCACATAACTCTAGTGGAACTAAATAAAAGATCTTAGAGTAAAAGAGCACATCGACATTCCTAGGGTAAACCCCCCCGTTCTTTAAAATCCTTATAATTTCTCTTACTTTCTTATCCGAGTGATATGGTCTTATTTTAGGAGCTGGTAAGAGCAATGCGTAAGGTCTTTCGCTAAAGAAGCGCTTTTTAATCCATTCCCTATACCTCACTATCTTAGGATTTACATATGTAGAGTTCACGTCAAATATGAAAATTCCATGAATAGATGGTTTAGTTATAGGATCTGATCTTTCAAGAAGCTTTACATACTTTCTCAACTTTACAAGCGCTCTATAAAGATAAGGGTGTGCTTTGCTTCTCAACTCAAGTAGTCTCATTAACGTTCCTTCCCTTATAGCCTCTCTAATAAGCCTTATCTCTCGCAGTATAATGTACAGATTATGCTGCGCTATTTTCGATATCCTTTCCTCTTTAGGTAAGTTGTTAAATGTCTCTATATCTATACTTGAACATACTGGACATTCGCATGGGAACTCCCGTCTTATCTCGGAAACTCTTAACGTGCCCTCTGGCAATATGTATCTTTCATTCCTTGCGTATAGTATATAGGATGCCGAATCAAAGAGATCGTAGCCTAAAGCTACTGCTAGACTAAGCATTATCGGATGCCCCGCTCCAAAAAGATGCATCGGCTTGGATATAGGGATGTTCGCTCTTGCCACTGCCATCATGTCGACTAACGTCTCAAAATCGTAGTTTTCCATGATTTGAGTTGGACTCCCTAAGGCATATATGTCGAAATTAAGTCGTGCCGCGCTTCTCGCGGAGATCCTAATCAAATCTAAGTTCACTCCTCCCTGAATTGGTGCCACGAGTAGCATTCTTTCTTTATCTTCCTCCATATAAAGTAGACTTGCTCTTACTTCCCTTCTTATGGTTTCCTTGACTGACCACTTCACGCTATACTTTGTCTCCCTAACACCCGATGGTATGTCAAGGATTACTCCAATATCGCTCCCTATGAGCTTTTGATAATTAACTATGAAGTCTGGGTCTACGTCTATATATCCATACTCTAAGATTTGATAAGCACCTGAATCCGTCATGATAGGTCTACTTATCCCTAGTAATCCGTGTATACCGCCTTTCTCTAAGGCCTTCCAACCGTAGTTTCTCCATATTATATATGCATTTGTTATGACTAAGTCCACTTTGAAATATTTCTCAAAATACTCTAAAGGAAAGGGGGATTTTAAGGGATTTATTACGGGGGCTAGCGCTGGCGTTTCTACTACTCCATGTCTTGTATATATTCTACCTATCCTCCCATGGAGATCGTGATCTAGTATTTCAAACGTCATTTACTACTCCGAGATTTCCTCTCCATAAGATATTCCTCATAAATTTTTCTCACACGTTCGGCAGCTGGTCCACTCCCCTCTATTACACCATTCTCAGTTACTTTAATACGGTCCATTACGACAATTACCTTTGCATCCTCTAAGTACTTTACCATATGTGGGAAGACACGTTCTATCCTTTCTGCTAACTCTCTTAAATCAATGAGCTCTTCACGTGATAGTATTTCTGAAATTACATTACCGTGCACTATGACTCTAGTGTACTCAACACCCTTCTCATTTTTCACATCGCCAAGACATACATGAAGATTCCTATCATCATAACCTAATAGTGTTCCTTCATATGTCCTTCCATCCACTGTCCGTACGACAACCTTCTTGTTCAATAACGAACTGAGTTCGCTATGAAATTTACGTGTTGCTATAGAGGTAAAGCTCATAAAGTCCCCTATGCTAGATATCGCTCTGAGGTAAAATTTAAGCATTGGGTAATTGGGAGATAACATGAAAGTGCCTTTGGTTATTGATAAAATAGAGAAGAACCCTAATATCCCTCGTCTATTGACGTTAAGCGCACATCATAGAGATGAAACTCTAAAAGTTACTATGGACCTACCTGAGAAGCTACAGGAGGTTGTAGAGTTTAATCAAGGAGAGGAAGTTGAATTAGAGCTGAGCAAAGATAAAATCGAAAACGTAAAAGGCAAGGATTTGTATATGCATGGTTACGTTCTATTTAAAGGAAAGGAGAACGATATCACTAAGCTGCAGATATCCATACATGGCTTAATGTTAACCATCGAAACTAAGTCAAGTGATTACTCAAGGGAGTTAAATGAATTTTCAAACTTCGAAAAAGTATACATCTTATTTAGGAGGAAATAGACCTCCAATGTACTCTAGAATCGAAAAATCTTTTTGATTACTTTCACCTATCTCTGATACCCTCTAGGAGGACATATTCTCCTTAAGCATACATAATGGTACCTTGATGATACTCAACTAGAACATAATTTTTATCTACTTTTCCCCAGCCCATATCTTATGACAAACATGACTAAGATACCGTGTGAAGAGCAAAAAGATATACCATTGGATACTACACACATAGACTTCGATGTAGTTCAGATAAGTGAAGGGAGTAGACATTATGAACCCGTCTTAGGAAGCGGATCCGGTTCACGCACTTACTTAGCACTATATGATAGATCATTTAGCAGTAATTCATCCTGTCAGACGCTAGTCAAGTACAAGCGCTTGAACATATTGAATAAAATGAAATCTCCCATTGAGAGAAAGGAAGATGACATTATAATGATTATCAGAAGAGTTACGAGTAGCCTCAATCTATCGAAAAACGCGAGAGAAAGGGCTATAAACCTCTTCCTAAAATGTGCCAGAGCTATAGCTAACAGTGATAGACGTGAACTAATAACATTAGCCGCAGCATGCGTAATAGTTGCTATAAGAGAACTTGGACATACTGCACCAGTTACATTACAAGAAGTCATCAATACCTTTAATGCAAATGGAGCGAGAGTAAATCCTATGAAAATGTTATGGAGGCTTAAAGAGCTGGAAACTCGGCTAGGATATAAAATTCCTCTGAGGAGTTGTAAAGACTACGTGTGGAGATTTGTTCAAGAGCTACTTAAAGACGAGGCTATTCAGAGTAAACTAAGGTCATATAACGTAAACCCTGAGATATATAAACATAAGCTTGCGCTACTCGCCCTTCACTTGTTAAGGAATGCTGAGAATAAGCGAGGAGGAAGGCGCCCTTCAATAGTCGCTTTAGCTGCTATTTATGCTGCTGATAGAATACTCGCATTTAGAGAGAATCATAAACCCATCTTAACTCAAAGATATATTGCAAAGGTGGCCAAGATTTCCGAGTCGACGTTAAGGGAGCATTACTCCCTCCTCTTTAAGAGTATTGTAATTAAAGAAACTTATCTCGCTATGCTAAGCAAATATAATATCACAAGTTAGATTACCTAACCTATATTATGCTATCTACCTCAATCAAGAGAAGATAATATGTCTGTACATGATCTAATGTTATATTAACCGTTATTTCATCCACCTTGATCTCTCTCGTGATCGCGTTATATAATCTGACTTGGGCTTTACAGACAAGCTCTCTGAATGATAACGTCACTTTATACATATGAATTCCAAATCTCTCCTCTTCTTCTATTACCGTACTCAATACTGGTTTAATAGAATACTTGACATAAATGATACTGGTGATGTTATTGACTAGACTTGTTATGAAGCTGTTTATATCACTACATGTAGAAGCATTAATTCCATGTAAATATTCCGTGATTACGTTATGTACATAATGTACATTATTTATTATCATGTCCGGGTCAAAGCCAGTATCATATACCAAATATATGTGTTTACTTATAGTGATGTGCGTAATGTTATCTTGAATTCTAAGCGAAACCTCAAGCAATACTTTGATACTCCCCTTATCCTCAGCTTCTACCTTTAAGCTGTTTATAGTTATCATAACTCCTCTATCGTAAGTTAA
>QMSL01000039.1 GCA_003649665.1 Thermoprotei archaeon
ACATTACACGCTAATTCCGTGATCTCTAATAACTGCTTTCTAGAATAATCTAGATCATTTGCCCAATCATGCGCTTCATTTATAACGTCATATGCATAGATTTTACCCTCATATCTTTTCACTATCTCTTCTATTCTTTTCTCTATAGCGGCGCGAACTTCCTCGTAACTTCTCCCTTTTATCCATTTAGGAATGCCTGCAGGCTCGTAAAACCATACTAATGGGTGTCCCTTTATCTTTATGTTTTCCTTCCTTAGCCATGATACCATTTCATCAGTTATCTTCCATTTCTTCTTCCCCTTCTCCGGCTCAAAAAAGGCCCAGTAAAATGGTATTGTAGCGTAATTGAATATCTCCTTAAAGAATTTATCGTATTTCTCACCAAGACGTGGATGACCGAAGAAGTTACAACCGAAGAGGAATCCTTCCCTCCTTCCATGCCTCTCTATATCTTGTTTTGCCTTCTCAAATGCTAACATTTCTCCAGCCCACATGCCGTTTGATAAAGCTTTAATTGCGTGAACCGCCTTCTCCTTCTCACTACTTGCCTTTTCTGCTAACTCTAATTCCTTCTCCATTGCTCTTAATCGGGTGTAGAATTCATCGGAGAATACATAGCGCTTACTATCGCACTTATTCAGCTCATGGATTATCTTAGAGTATCTAGTTCTAGCGAGCTCTACGTTTAAGTTTATCTCTTTATATGTATCGTCATATCCAACGCCTTCATTATCAGCTGGAATGTAAGCTCGCCCAAAATTAGGAATATTGAACAATATGAATACCTGGAATGGTCTATCTGGGACTTCTATCTTTATCATGCCATCGCGTACCTTTTTTACGTACTTCTCTATTCTGAAGGGTACGTAATTAAGATCAGCTAGGTAAAATCCCCATATGTTCTTAGAAGGTAACATTCTTCCCTCAGGATCGAATATTCTTATTAACATAGCTCTAACCGTTAAGTAATCCTCGTAAAGGCAATTTATAATTTGCACTTAGTAATAACTATATAAAGGTAAGTTATCAATAAGCTGACATCATAAAGACATTTAGGGATGTTATTCTATTTCACCATCTATCAGGTTGCCATACATAAGGTACTCCTTTAGGGAACAGCGCGTTCAATATAGGAATTGCCTCACTATCTACCTTTACAGAGTCGTAGACTACATCCTTTACACTCCTATAACCAAATATTAATTGAGTTAGTGATGCCTGTGATATTTTAAAGTCATAGCCTGACGCTTGTTTTTCAAGTACCTCTACGGTATCACCATCAATTTTTAGGGAGACGTTGCCTATATCAGTACTTATATTCAATGTAACGTTCCTCCTTATATTAGCTACCTTAAGTCTCCTCTCGAGCTCAGGGCGTATGACGTGGAATAACCTCTCTAAGTCTATTATTCTTGCCATGCCATGAGCTACCTTTGGATAATCAACTCTTAATAGATACCCGTATCTTAATGCGAAATCCGCAAACTCATGGTCGAAGGGTACGTAGAACTCTAGATAAGCAAATCTACCATCTATGGCTCTCTTGACTAAAAAGGCCATTATGCTTTCGAAAACCCTATAATCGTAGTTTTTAGCCCCTATCTCGGCAATGCTCATTGTGTCTCCAAATTGCCACCTTTCACAGGCGAAATATCCCACTATTTCATCTCCATCCTTAACGATATATGAAACGGGCTTGTGTTCCCAACTTATTCCCTTTGGAAAGCCCTTCCATTCCTCCTTCTTCCGAACAACTGTACCGCTCCTAGTTGCATTATTCTCATTATATATATCGACTATGGCATCTCTATGTTCCTTATTGGTTTCATCAAATTCCTCTATAGTATGATGACATTTTGCCTCCTCGGCATTCTTTACCAATATTGAGAGCCTATGCTCTCCCATAAAAACCGCATAGCCAAACCTATGGTAGAAGTGTGAAATGCCGAATAATCCACTTAATGGGTAGGACTTCTCCTTCATCCAGGATATCGCGTGATTAAGCACTCTACTAGCATAACCCTTCATCCTATGTTCCTTCTTTGTATAAACGCCTGCAATTCCACCAAGAAAGACCTCTTGTGTGCCTATTCGCACGTTAAAATCCCTGATGTAAAGCCAGCTTGCTGGCTCTCCATTTACTCTTAGCTCTACCTTATGGGTACGCTTATCGACGTCTATGACTTCGATCTGCATAATCCCTCTTTAGAGTTCTCAATGTTGATATAAATAGGTTTAGTTGGCTACTTACATCACTTGCCGTTACTGATTGGGGCTTAACTATGTAATGATAGTTCCTTGAGGAAAGGCGTCATATTCTTGACTCCTCTCCGTAATATTATAACGTCATCTTCCACCCTTATGCCAAAATTTTTAGTGTAAAGACCAGGCTCTACCGTAACTGTCATATTCTCTTTTAATAAGTCATGAGAAGCTGGATGTATTGCAGGTCGCTCGTGTATTCTCAGCCCTACGCCATGACCAAGCCTATGAGGGAATAACGATCCATATCCTTTGCTCTTTATGTACTCCCTTGCGATATTATCGGCTTCATTTGCCTTCATACCACTCACTACTTCTTTAAATACCTCATCCTGGGCTTCAATTAAGACGTGAAACATGTCCTCCTGTTCCTTTGTAGGACTTCCCAATACCCACGTTCGGGTTATATCAGCCCAATAACCATCGGCGCACACATTAAATTCAATTAGTATGATATCGCCTCTTTTTATTCTCCTACTAGAGGATATATTAAATGGATACCATGCCTTTGCAGAATTCTCTCCAGACATCACAAAGGCAAAAGCTCTAGCTCTACGAACCTTCCCTTTATAATCCACTCCCTCTGAATATACTGCTTTCTCTGCTTCAGCAGCAAGCTCGCTCTCCTTCATGCCTTCCTTCACGTTATCGATTAAGGCCTCAAGGCCTATACGAGCTAGCTCATTCGCTAATGCAATCCTTTGGAGCTCAAAATCCGTTTTTACCATTCTCAACTCCAATAACATATCAGTAATATCAACTAGTTCAACATTCCACGCATCCTTAAGTAAGCTGAATGTAGCATTACTAGCATAATTTATTTCACCTACAACACTATTGGTGGCGGTTGTCTCCCAATAAAATTCACAGCCGACTTTAGCGCCTTTACGCACCTCTATTTCCTTAATGATGTCAGATATAAGCTTATAGGGATTCCATATTTCTCTAAGGGTTTCCGTTTCGTATGGACGTATGTCCTTAACCCAACCAACTTCAGCGAACTCCAACTCTGCTTGAGGAACTATAAGGATTGGTTCATCGTCAAGAGGGAATATTACAAGGGACCATCCCATGACTGGCCAGTATCCTGAAAGGTAAAGGACATTCTCAGGATTCTTACAAACTATGAGGTCAATATCTCTCTCTTCCATAACCTTTTTAACACGAAGTAACCTTTCCTTATCCATAACTAAGCTCCTCAATAATATCTTAAAATTCAAAATTAGTTTTAAGGTATTTAATAGCGGGTGAATTTGGTATGAATTTAGTTGGTAAAAGAATGAAGGCGGCCGTATTGGAAGCTCCTCAGCGACTTGTGCTAAAAGAGGTACCGATACCCCAGTTAAAGGAGGATGAAGTTTTAGTTAAAGTCGGTGCTTGTGGGATATGTGGAAGCGACGTGAGGTATTACTTCGGTGAAAACCCATGGGCGCTCCATACGCTAGGAAAGGAGGAGGAAATGCCTCCTAATGTTATACTAGGCCATGAAATCTCTGGTGATATCGTTGAGGTAGGCTCTTCGGAGTTAAAGGATAGAATAGGTAAAAGAGTTGGGATAATAGCGTTCAGGGCATGTGGTACGTGTTATTACTGTAGAAAGGGGCTTCACAATTTATGTGCAAACATGTTACATATTGGACATGATGGGAGGTGGCGTGATGTTGAGTACGTACCAGGTGGGTTCGCAGAATACGTACCGGTATGGAATGATAAGGCACATATAATTCCGTCAGATATAAGCTATGAGGAAGCGACTCAACTAGATGGACTAGCGGTTGCGGTTCATGCTACTAATAGGGGAAATGTAAGACCGGGAGATTCTGTCATGATTATAGGTCAGGGCGCTATAGGATTGATGATAGCGCAGGTGGTAAAAGTTATGGGAGCTACAACGGTTATAGCAGTAGACATAAGAGATAAACCACTTGATGTAGCTCTAAGATTAGGTGTGGATCATACGTTAAATAGCAAGAGAGATGATGTGTTTAAGGAAGTAATGAGGCTAACGAATCAGGAAGGAGTTGATGTAGTCTTCGATACCGTAGGCTCAAAGGAGACGGTCTTATTAGGCCTTAAGTCATTAGCTAGAGGAGGTAGATTAGTACTAGTAGCGCTTTCTAAGGAGAGGATAACGATAGACCTAACTATGCTTAGTGGTGAAAGGGTAATAACGTCTTCTGCTAATAATCTCTACTATGAGTATACTGTCGCAGTTAAATTGCTTTCATCTCATAGGGTACAGGTAAGGCCATTCATAACGCATGTTTTCAACCTAGATGAAATAGAGGAGGCCTTTAAGGTTGCCATCAATAAGGATGAGTATGATGCAATAAAGGTAATAGTAAAGCCTTAAGCGCTCTTAAATTGGTACTAGAGGTACTACTATGCCCTTATCGATGAAGTCTAGAGAGTGCTTAAAGAGCTCTTCCTCAAGGTATATTAGCCTTAACCACGTAATTGGAGATACGAAGACTCCCTTTGGCAACTTAAATGGAGGACCATTTCTTAAGTCCCAAGGATTTCTCACCTCCTCCATTCCCTCAAAATCAAATAATGTAAGAGAAAGGGAATGTGGATCTCTTGGTTCATTTAGTAATCGTTCGGCTAGCCTTAAGGACCACACGTCCTTAGACTCAACCATCACATCATCAATACGAGATACTGAGTACTTCTCGCAGAAGCTCTTATTCTTCATAGTTAATATCTCTGGAAATCCCTTATTCCCGTAACCGACCATTATGTCTAGAGCGAGAGATTCAGTTGCAACAAAGTTCGTACTAGCCAGTGCAAAACCGCCTAGCCTTCTCCTCCCATATATTAAGGGGCCTTCACCATCCATTCCAACAATGCCAGAAAGTATCCCTACAATATCCGTTCCTCTTCTACGGAGTTCCTCAGCTAATGTAGCATACATTCCTATGTACCTTATAACAACATAGCCCATACCCAAGATGAAGGGGGCCATGTTGCAACAGAGAAGATGAACATCACTAACTACCAATAATTCATCTTCCTCCTTACACACCATAAGTGGAGCGGATGATACAAGACCATTGGAAATTATGGCTCTTTCTTTTATCAGAAAGACTTCGTACCTCCTACTTTGTGGTATGTCCTCATTTAGTAATCGACTAACATACTCCCTATCAAATAACTTTATTGGAACTCCGTGAACATGCCACCGTACGGATGGAGGATTCCATGTTATGCTAAAGTTCTTCATGAGTAACGAATAGTAGGCCGAATTATGCATTTTCGCTATGGATGCGACTACAACAAGATCATACTTTTCATCAAACAATGCCTTAGGAGGTCTAGTCTTGGTAAAGAAGCCTAGGTCGTATTCCTTAATATACTTTATTGGCAATTCTACTAAGTCGACTTCACCTTCATAAGGATCAACGAAGAATACCTTTCCCCTATATTTCTCGTTAGAAAATACGTGAACATAACCAGTTTCCCAGAAGGCCCTTAGAGGAGTAGGCCAGAGCATATTTTCAGCTATATGAATTTCATCTACACCGACTTCTAAGAGTGCATCAACAATACCAGCCATTAGGGCAGGCTGAGTTGCTATCGGTTGCAGATCGGCATTACGATCCATTCCGTTAAGTCGCATTATCTCTCTGAGACGAGGGTCATGCCAGAAGGCGCCAACGAAGGCACTATTGTTAGGCTTTATTAGAACCTTGCTTGGAGATCTGGTTTTACTTAGGAGAGCATGCATTAAGTGGTAGGCAACAGAATAATGATATTTAGGAATGTTTACGCCTTCAGGAATGTGAGCCGCAAATATCTCTCCCTTTGTACCTGACCATAGCTCAACTTCTGAGAGGGGTTTTATACGCTTATAGAGCTTGGGATCAATCTTAGGAGAAATCCATTCCGGCTTAACTGATTTCTTTATCTCATCACATGTATACTTCCTAAACGACGACATTGTAAATCCCCTTAGCCCTCATTAAAAGTATGTTTCGTTAAGATTAAAAAAATTAACATGAAAGATGTAATATCACTACATATTGATCTTACGCATTAAGAATATCGTTAAGCATATAATTGCTATAATGAGCAACATAGCGCATATCACTATTGCTAAGGGGATGAGATAGGGTGCTTGTGTATGATTAAGGGATGGATGGATACGTACATTGCGGGTTATATAATTTATGTAATACTGCTTATGATATTCTACTAGCGTCCAGTTTATTTGTGAGCCTACATCTTTAAGTACCGTGAGGTTCATGCCTGCCACACTTAACAATGCCAATATTTCCTCATTTCTCGTAACTTCCTTAAAGTTGGGCGTAAGGGAGAAGAATTCCTTAAGCTTGGTAATGTTATCCTCGGTAAGGCTCTTAATTAGCAGATACGCGTATCCATATAGCGATGGTTGAATTACTTGGCTAGGAGACCATGAGAGGAGGAGCGAGAGATAATTTCCGGTGAGATTAAGCGATTCATATTCGCGTATTTTAGTCTCGCACCATTCCCTCGTTTCATTAAATTTAATTAAAAGAGTAAGGCTTAGGTATTCGGCAAGACCCTCATGAAGCCATAGGAAGCGAGATGCACTTAGTCCCTTATTAAATAGAAGAAGGTGCACTAGCTCATGGACAGCACCTTGTTCTATAGCTCCCTTAAGACTTCTTATCCAAAACGGATTTATCATTATCACTTGGGGTGAATCCGAGTCCTCCAATGAGATATACCCTAGGATATTTACGTTATCATGTTGAGGCGAGAAGAACATAACCTCTATAAGCGATACGTTAACGTTAATTACATCGGAAAGTATTGGGTATACCTTCCGGTATATATTATAAATCCTCGTTGAGAGATCCTCATAGTAAGCAGGTGAGTGTACTATCAATAGCGTGCCTTTCGGAAGATGCCAGGTATATTCATCAATGTCTTTACCTTTTACGGAATACTCTATTGAGATCCTAAATATATCGCCAGGTATTAGCCTATAGTAACTTACTGTTATGTTATCATAATCCCTTTTTATGTGCTTTGTAATAGGATCGACGTAATGAATAGAAACACCGATAAGAGATACCGAGATCTTCATCTTAGCCTTGGGAAGTACGTTGATGGGAGGGCTTAAGAAAAAGGCATTTTCTCCAACTATTATTGAAGCATAAGGCATGGTCCAGGATACGGTAAGTGTAGCATTTTCGGAGAGGAAGAATGAGAGATTATAATAGAAGAGGAAATAGCTTTCATTAACACTAATTATTTTGAATTTAGAGCCCATTATCCTATACTTCACATATCTTGGGACGAAGATCCAGCCATGAAATGTAGTATTCTCAGTTCGAATGGTTATGCTTATTTTCGCATTGCCCTCATCGTTTACTTTAATTATATAATCAATGGATGCTCTCTCATTATTCTGACATATAACCTGAATATGAGTGAAGGGGAGATATAATGAAAGCGATAGTATGTATAACAAAATCAGGTGTTCTCTTTTCATCATGCTTATATTTGCTTACGTAATTTAAACATATTTCGGAGCACATATGTATCCTAAGATCGACCTACATATGCATACCAGGTACTCTGATGGAAGGAATACAATAGACGAAATGGTGAGGGCAGCAGCCGCAAACGATCTCTACATGATTGCGATAACCGATCATCTCTTTAGACCCTTCATGAGACCAGAGTGGTTAGACAAAGCTAGGGAGGAGATAGAAGAAGCAATGAATAAGTATGGAATACATGTATTGTATGGAGTTGAGATCACAAAACCATTGATTGAAGACCTTAGTAAGCCTATTCCCGTCACGAAGGAAGTTCAATTAGTAGTTTGCGAGCATCCAGTACCGGATCACATTAGAGATAGGAGGAGGTTCTTAGAGTACGTCCTAGAAGGCATTAAGAGAATTTCCTTAAACGAGAACATAGATGTACTTGCCCATCCGCTAAACCTAGGTAGAAGCAACGTAATTCATGATTTTAGGGAAATAGAGAGGGACTTCCTAGTGGAGATTGCAAGAGTTTTAGCTGACTCTAATATAGTAGTTGAAGTAATGAGCCAGATGTACTGGTGGTATCCTCATATGAGTATATCCTCGTTTACCGAACATTATGTGGAGTTCATTAAACTTTGCAAACATCATGGAGTGCTATTCACAATAGGCTCCGATGCCCATTCAGTATGTGGTGTGGGAAACGTCTACTGGTCTTTAAAAGTATTGAAGAGAGCAGGAGTAAGTCCTGATGAGATATGGATGCCAGAGGAGAAAAAGGACTAATCAAACACCCATGCTAGATATACGGTAGCCCAATTCGTACCAGCATCGTATCCATATAGGCTTTCACTATACCTATTCTCGGTAACCTCCACTATTATCTGAATACCTTGAGAGTACCTTCTTTCAACATAGATCTCAGCGCCTAAGGTGAAGAAAGGTATGCCAGGATACGATATTGTGAAGAATACCTTCGCTCCAGGCGTCCAATAGTACCCTTTAGTCCCGGCTATAGTGAAGTAAACGCTTTCACCAACTATACTTCCTATCCTTATCACATTACCAGACACGCTGCCACAATGGCATGTCTTCGTTCCAGTTATATATTTGAATCCTTTTGAAAGGTCAGCCTCCTCTGGGATTATCCATTCCTCATACATTATGATACCTGCAGTAGGATCGATATAGTACTTCCAGCGTTCGTAATAATACCTAACATACACTTGAACAGTATAATGAGCCCCATCCATGGCGTAACCAGTAGTCCTAGTAATAGTTACCTTAGTGCTCTTCGCTCCAATATCATCCCATTTAAGGTCTTCTGGAGGGGTAGGTGAGTCATACCATCTTCGCCTCTGTAATTGTAGATATAGTAGAGAGCCCTCATTAAATTTGGCATATACTTTAGAACCCTCTACTGAGTGAAGTTCAAGAACTGATGTCCATGCATACTCATAATCCCATTCCTCACGAACTCCACTACCTTGCTTGAAATTAAGAGCATGAGTAAGGCCTAAGCCGAAGGAGGGAGTATGACTGCTTGCAGAGACCTTCGGCTTTGGTACCTCCTTTAGATCAATTTTAACTTGTTTCTCGATAATAGGTTTATTGGGCAGTATATCTAGCATTGAGACTCCATCATAGACCTTCATTCCATCATAGTATATGAGAGTGATGACGTAGCAGTGCGGTGGAGTGATTATTGGAATTAAGCTCTCCCCTCTTCTTAATCTTAACAACCTTACGAACATTGGGAACTCTAGTCTCGGTTTAAACTTACCCTGATATATCGGCGTGGAAGGAAGATCTGTGAAATTATGTATAATAAGGATTAAATTCGACGTATCTTCAATGGGTTTACCCTCTAGTGTCACGTCTGTTATCTTTATTATTAAGCGTGAATAAGTATGACCTATAGTTTCAAGACGAGCAAACCATTCCTTCTCACGTGTAATGCTATAGCCATACGTTAAGGCTCCAAGTATGGTTAACGCTGTGATAATGCTTA
>QMSL01000040.1 GCA_003649665.1 Thermoprotei archaeon
ATATCAGGATTCCTAATGAAAATGACTGACCTAATGGTAGAGCACGAGCTACGCGCAAATAGAATCCTTTCGATTTTGAGCGGGATAGCATACGGTTTATCGCTTGCATTCCTCTTAAGAACTACATGTGAAGTTCTGCCTACTTATGTAGCCATCCTAGTAGCGGTGCTTATATGTGGAAAAGTTGACTGCTACGAGCATGGACTCGCTACGGGGATTATAACGCTGAACTTATTACTTCATGGAATTACCATTAGTAGGAAAGAGCTTTTCCTCATACTAATGTTCGCTATAGCAGGGATAATTGATGAGATAGGTAATGATTTAGTGGACCGGGGTGTTATTAAGGGAGCTGTAGCAAAGGTATTCTTATATAGGCTAGTACTTGAGGTAACGGTGCTCTTATACTCCATAGTAGCTCATGATTACGTACAGTGGGTATTCTTAGCATCACTTGATGGAGGCTATGTATGTTGCTCATGGGTTATGCATCACGTATACGTGAGAAGACAATCCTACCATTAGAGATCACCTTAATTACGTCACCCGAGTCCATCAAGTATATCAAATCTTCCTCAACTTTATTCATGTCTAGTCCTTTTAATAGAAGCCTATTTATGTCGAGTAGTACGAGGTCTGCTAGATATCCTACCTTTATCCGTCCCACCTTAACTCCCATTATACGTTCACCAATTGTAGTCACATGATCTAACGGTAAGAAGAGGGAGCTATCCCAGTAATTGTATCTAACGAGAAGGGAGGCGAGTTTTAGTTCCTTAAGGGGATTAGAATTAAGGAGTACATTCGAGTCACAACTTCCTATGGCGATTTGTACATTCATTTCCTTTAGTTCCCTATAGGGAAAGAAACCATTCATAGCCTTGTACATAGACGTGGATGGAGACCATATTATGACGGAGTCACACCCCTTTACTAGGTTTAATTCCCAGCTCGCAATCCAATTAGGATTTATTAAGCACGTGTTCTTAGATAGTATGCCTCTTTCAAAAAGCAGTGAGATAGGGGTTTTATGGAATCTCTTTTTAAACGCGAAAACCTCCTGGCGTGATTCGGCTATATGTATATGTACACTCATCCCTTTCTCTACGAACTCCTTGATCTCTGGTAGGTTCTCGATACATTCCTCACTGTCTTCAATGGAGATGATAGGAGGTAGCGGCAGGTTAGTTAACTTAGCCTGACATTCCCTTAATTGGCTTATCTTAATTGCAGGTCGTATTCGTAGCCCAATTTGACTAGCGGCTGCTAGGATGGGCTCTACGTCATTAGAATATACTACCATGCTAGTCACTCCATGAGATATC
Source organism: Thermoprotei archaeon (assembly GCA_003649665.1). GTDB lineage: Archaea > Thermoproteota > Thermoprotei > QMSL01 > B3-G16 > B3-G16. Next base: position 1,326 of record QMSL01000040.1, read on the forward strand.
AGCGCTTTTAGCCGGAAGCTTATGTTATGTTCTAAAGAAGATAGATCTTGATATCGTTTAGATGGTAAATGCATGTGGGAATCCACGAGGCTTGGCATTACGAGATAATTTGAAGAGTCGATTACCATATCCGCTTTCTCCTTTACCTCCCCTATCGTCTCTATGCGTCCTTCGCTTATCAATATATCGACATTTCGTAGTATTCTTTCCCTCTCGTCTTTAGTAATAACTAGTTTACAGTTCTTGAGCACTATTTTCTCTCCAGCTCTACTCGCTTCACTACCATGCTCCATGAATACAACCCCTCTTTTACTATATCATAATCTAATATCCTTATCCTATACTTGAAGAATGGTGCGTCTACTACTAGGGTTTCCGCTTCCCCTCCCTCAAATGCTGGATTGAATTTGTACTTATGTGCGAGCTCTATTATACGTAATACATCCTCCTTGGTCAGTATCTTTCCTAGTAAGTCAGGAGGAAGGCCCATGACGGATATGGACGTTATGATAAACTTAAAGCCATAATCCACTAATTCAAGCATATACTTGTCTTGACTTTTTCTCCAGAGAGGTGTAATCACCCTTAGGTTTAAGTCAGAGCATATCTCATTTATGGCTAGTCTCTGATAATCGGAGAGGAGCACTCCAAGCACAACTGCATCTATACCATGTAATTTTCTCAACTCCATTAAGCAATCCTTAAGACGTGAGAGTTCTTCTCCTTGTGAGATACCAGGTACATAAGTTATTGGAAGATCTAACGCCTTTGCCTGAAGTGGAGCTAATTCTACACAAGGAATGTGAAAGACAAGGGAATCATTAGATTCTATCTTAAATGTAATAAGTGAGACTACATCCATGCCAACTGAGAGAGCCCAATGAGTAGCGAAAACGCTATCCTTGCCTCCCGAGAATAGAATTACTACGCGCATTTCCTTGATAACTTCTAGACATAACTTTTTAAACGTTGGGTTAAGAAATGAATGGGAGTTCACGATGAGGTTAACTCCTAGATGCATTCCCTGTATTGTTAATGCAAGAGCGAATGAGATAATAAATTACTCCAGGTTAAGTGATGAGGAGAAAGTAAAGGCTCTATCGATATTACTTAAGGTAATTTCAGAGAACGTCACGCCTAATACCTCAACAATAACTCTCGCAAGTATAGGATTTAGAGCCGTCAAGGAGCTAATAGGAGATGATGATCCCTATAGGGAATATAAGAAGTTATCGAATAAGATAGCCATGGAGTTACTCCATGATGTAATGAAGGAGGTAAAGGACTTAGAAGGTTATGAGAGATTCAGATGCCTCGTTGTAGTGAGTATAAACGCAAACGCGATAGATCCAGGCGTCCCACCATTTCACTTCGATCCAGAGAGGCTTAGAGAGGTTCTATTAGAAATGAGTCTAGACATTGATCATACGAGGAAAATATATGGATTATTAACCAAAGCGAAACGAGTGGTATTCCTTTTAGACAATGCCGGCGAAGCAGTTTTCGATAAAGTTCTCGTAGAGGAAATAGCGAACATGGTATCTGAAGTAATCGTAGTAGCTAAGAGCTCTGCATACCAGAATGATGTGACGGTAAAGGATGCTATAGAGTTGGGATTTGATAAGGTAGCTAGGGTAGTAGGTACGGGAAGCGACTATGGAGGTCCGCTTCCTGAAGCCTTATCAAGTGAGGTAAAAGAATTACTAAGTACGGCAGATCTAATAATTGCTAAGGGTATGGCTAATTACGAAGCATTTCTCTATGCACCACCCAAGAGGCCAGTTGCGCATTTATTTAAGGCGAAATGTAAACCTGTCGCGGATACCTTAAGAGTGAGAGTTGGCTCACGAATAGCACTATTAAAAATGTAAAACATGAGCTCAGTACAACCGCGTGATCATCACTTATCAGATGCCTCTCTACTCATCACTAAAATAAGTTTAAGGATTTAGGGAATTAAAACGTTTTCTAATTCTTTGATACTACATTAAGAAGAGCGTAATCTCAGGTGTAAGGATGGTTGAGATACTAGCATGTGGATTCCTAGTAGTGGACATAGTTGTTGCAGATATAGATAGAATAGCCAATCCTGGTGAGACCATATTCGTCCATAGAGGAATTGAGATAAGCATAGGAGGACATCCAGCAAACGTAGCCATAGACTTAGTCAAGTTAGGAATTCGACCAGACATCATAGGAGTATCGGGTGCAGTAGGAAATGATATGTTTGGAGACTTCATAGAGAGAACCCTTAGGAGTTATGGATTGAATGTATTTCTCCAAAGAGTAAACATGAGTACGAACAAAAATGTGATATTAGTAGTAAGGGGTGAGGATAGGAGATTTCATGTTGAGATAGGAGCAAGTCGTATGTACGCACCTTCTCTTGTGAAGAAGCTTATAGAGAGGGAAAGACCAAGGATATTCTACTTAGCATCGGGAATATTAGATCAAGTGGATAATAAGATAGAGGAAATATTCAGAACAGCTAAAGAGCACGGAGCTATCACGTTTGCTGATGTAGTTAAACCTTATGGTAAAGGCTGGGATTATATAATTCCAGCCATGGAGTATATCGACATATTCCACTGTAATGATAAGGAAGCAGTGAACATAGCACATACGGAAAGCCTGGAAGAGGCGATAGACTTCATCATAGAGAGAGGAGTTAAGTTACTCCTCATAACGATGGGTGGAAGAGGAGCTATTGGAGCTAGTAAGTGCGTCAGAATAATGCAGAAAGCGTTTAAAGTGAGGGTAATTGATCCCACAGGTGCTGGTGATGGCTTTTGCGCTGGCATAATATACAAACTCATGGAGATGAAGATTAGGAATTTGGATAAACTAATTGCGATGAAAGAGGAGTTGGTGCGAATGATTCTCTATGCTCAAGCAGTAGGGGCAATGGCATGTACAGCACCAGGGACAACTAGTGGAGTGACGAAAAGGAGAGTAGAGGAATTAATCGGAGATCAAGGGAAGGAGCTTCTCATGAGTACAACTATTAGGGAATGGAATTAGCTTTTATTAAAACCTCCCTTTTGGGTTCCCTTAAGCGTAATGGCTAAGCTTATTAACTGTTCACGTTCAGGTGTTTGTTTTAGTTTATTCCGCTCTGCTTCCTCCTTAACCCTTGTGATAACTCTCTTCAACTCGTCATTACTTATCGTACTATCGTACCATCGCCTTACGTCTTTTATAGCCTTAGCCATAATAGTTACAACTCTACCAACGTTAGCAGCATCCATGACAACGTTTATGTCTTTTAGGACATCACCTTGTTTATTAAAGTACGCTAAAGCCCAAGGCGGTATTGCAAAGCCCATGGAGACTAAAGTTGCATAAAGCGTGGATATTACCTGTATTACGCCACTATCATTACCTACTGCAATTATACCAGCGACCTTTCCTTCAGCCCAACTATAGCCGTCAATGTAAATCATGTTCTCAAATACCGTAAGTCTATCTATGAACGTCTTAACGACGCCTGATGGAGAGAACCAATACACTGGAGTGGCTATTATTAGACCATCAGACTTCAATATGAGATCGTAAAGTTCTCGCATATCATCCTCTATTACACATGGATATCGACATGCCGTTTGTTCATCACAGAGGCAGCCCAGGCATGGCCTTATGTCGTAGTCGTAAAGATTCACTAGTCTGACCTCCGCTCCTTCCTTTTTGGCAAACTCAAGCGCAATTTTAAGCAACTTGAAAGTATTACCATATTTCCTTGGCGATCCATTTATGCCTAAAATGCGCACCATACCGTAAGTACATGAACGAATATGAAATATAAATCTTGCTCAAGAAGAGGGATTAAAAACATAGAGATTTTATGTTCAAAGTTCCTCAGCCTTTCTTATCAACGACATTAAGTTCTTTATGCATACTTCAGATGCCTCTTCGCCCATCTCTGAAAAAGCAGCACCACCGGGCTTTACTAATTGTTCCTCAGTAAGCTTCTTCTTTGGTCTCCAATGGGTTTCAAGTGATAGAAAGCCCTCGTACTTATCCTCGATCAATGCTTTCAATTGACCTACGTAATCTACATCACCTTCCCCTACTGGACGAGGTTCTGCCTTACCTAAGGCGAGTCTAACGGCGTCCTTGATGTGAATATGTACTATCCTTCCCCTTACGTAGTTATAACCATCAGGATATGGTATCTCACCCTCAGGATCGGATATGTCGTTTCCTGGATCCCATAAAGCCTTTACATACTTGGGATTACCAAGCGCATCAAGAAATTGAGCTAGCCTCCTTCCGTTATTCACATGAGTACTCGGCTCATTCTCTATAGCAACAATAACTCCCTCCTCCTTAACTATGTCAAGAGGTTCCTCGAATTTACTTAGTATTCTATCCAAATATTCATCAAGAGGACCTTTCCTCCAGAAAGTGAATATCCTTATAAGGTTCGTATCAAGGCTCTTTGCTAACTCTATGACCCTCCTCAAGATCGATATGTGTTGTTTGTACTCCTCCTCGCTATCCAAGTCGGCTTTGAAGAATGGAGATGCAATACATGGTACTACCAGATCGTATTTGCTCATGATCTTCCTTATCTCAGAGGATCTCTCGACTAGGTCTTGAGGAGGCATGTTCCAGACGGTTCTTATTTCTATTCCATCTAAATTGAATCTCTTAGCGAACTTCGCAACACGTTCTAGATCTTGTGATACCTCATCGCTTATTACTGAGAGTTTAAACATGTATCTGAACCCCCATGCTGAATATTAAGACTACTCGGATAATAAGGATTTTAAATGCATATGCATACATTTCAGACGGACGTGCTCTGCTTAGGGGATTAATATGAGGTATGAGGAGCTTACATATAAGGATGTGGAGAAGCTCGTCAAGGAGGGCTACATACCGATAATTCCTCTTGGAAGCTTGGAGGTACACGGTCCACATCTTCCCATAGGCACCGATGGACTTGTGATATATAAGGTGGCACTTGAACTAGCCAAAAGGGAAAAAGTAGTAGTGCTCCCGCCGATATATTACACATATGTTCCAGAGAATAGGCACTTCCCAGGCACTATATCGCTCTCAGGAGAGACTTTCGTTAAGCTCTTAGAGGAGATATGTGATGAGTTAGGCAGAATGGGATTTAGAAAAATCATAATGCTCAATGGTCATGGAGGAAATAACAGACCACTCGGCATGTTCGTAAGGGAGATATTATGGAGGAAGAAGGATTACATGGTGTACCTCTTCATAAATCCCTGGGCATGTATATATGATGAAATAGAGAGAGTTAAGGAGAGCAAGATCGTAGGACATGCAGGCGAAATAGAGACAAGCTTCGTCCTATTCGTAAGACCGGATCTGGTCAGAAAGGAGAATATACCAGGTGAGTCAAAGCTCGGCCCCATTAGAGTCGTTGAGTGGGCGGAAACTCCTATCGATTGGATTGGATATGCTATCGAGGGCTATGTTGGAGACCCGAGAAAAGCAAGTCCAGAAAAGGGGAAGAAGTTATTCGAACTATGGGTTGAGAGATTAGCTAAAGCCGTGAGAATGGTTAGAGAGGATAAATACTATGAGGAAGTAATCAATAGGTATTACACGAGAATCGAGGAGAAGAGCAAATAGTTTTACGCTCAGTTCAGTCCTCTATTCCATGCTCAGTGATCCTAAATCTAGCCTCACCTTCAGCCACATCCAATCCGTAAACGAGCCTTGCTATCCTTTCATTTTTCTTTTTAGCCTTATAGAGCATTAGCCTATAATCAACGCTTTGTGCCATAACAGTACCTCCAAGGGGCTTTATCTCACCAGTATTTGGATCAGCAATGACCCTATTTGCTATGACAATTGCGATATTCCTACTCGATATCTCCCTTAACGCGCTAAGGAGTCTACCTAAAGCCCATCTTCTAGTGACTATATCTTCACCATACTCGGCTTGGATTGGGGAGGTAATGGTATCGATTACTATTAGCTTATAGCTTGAGTCAAGCTTCTCAGTTGACATTATTAACGAGTACTCCTCAGCAAAGGATCTAGCAGATGCTAACAGTATGTTTTTTAGTGCTTCTTTTGGATCTAATCCCCTATACTTTGCTATCTGAATAATCCTCTCAGGCCTAAAAGTACCCTCAGTATCAATATAAACAGCTCTTCCCCTCAAGCCACCGTGATCTTCATCCATTTGAATAGTGACACATAGTTGGTGAAGAAGTTGTGTTTTGCCAGTACCCGCTTCCCCAGCTACCTCTATGATATGACCAAGGGGAATACCTCCTCCAAATAGCGAATCTATACCAGTTGATCCTGTGGTAAACCGAGGCTTTTCACGAGTTTTAATAATGGACGTTAAATCCCTTATCTCAAACGGTAACGACCTCCTAGCCTCCTCTAATATCCTCCTAGCGCTGTCTTCATCTATATTTAGTATCTCGGCTAACTCCCTCGTGGAGAGCGTTACTAGAGAGCCTACTGTAGAATATCCCAGCTCCCTTAGGCGATCAGCCAGTTCTTCTGGAAGGCCCAATCGGAATAGTAAGCGCGAGATATCCATGAAATCACCTCAGGGCTAAATATAATACGCTTCATATCTTAAATAATCTGGTGAGTAAAGTGCTTAGTCAAGTACTCTTAGCATTAGGTATTAGCCTCATTATAATAGGGTTCCTTCTCGTAATTCTAGCAGTGCTCCTAGCTGGGACGAAGAGTGGTAGTACAAGGACAAGTGCTGGGGGGATAATTCTAATCGGACCTTTCCCAATAGTCTTTGGAAGTAAGGATTTAGTAAAAATAATGCTTGCATTGGCCATAGCGATGATAGCAGTACTCATAATAGTGAACATCGTGTTATTTACAATGACACCCTAAACATCAACTATACCTTCATCAGATATCCTAAAGACTGCCTCTCCTTCAGGATGGCTAGGCGAATCGAAGATCCTCGCTATTCTCCTCATTTCCTTCGCCTTCCTCAACCATATACGATATGTAGCACCGTGAGCTACGACGTTACCACCAGCAGGCCTACTTGGGTTACCGAAGAAGACATCTGGCTGGGCCATGACCTGATTTGTTATAACCACTGCGATATTGAAGATATCGGCCATTCTCTGAAGTTTATGAATTAACATATTGATCTTCTGTTGCCTAGGAGCTAGGTGCTCACGACCTAAGTACTCAGCTCGAAAATGACTAATTAGGCTATCAATTATCACCAATTTCACGTTCTCAGATTGCGCGAAGTTAAATACCTTATCCACTAAGAGGAGGAGATGATCGCTATTATACGATCTAGCGTAGAATATGTTTTTTAGTGCTTCTTTTGGATCTAATCCTCTATACTTTGCTATCTGAATAATCCTCTCAGGCCTAAAAGTACCCTCAGTATCAATATAGACCGCCCTCCCGCTTAGACCACCTTTTTCCCTTGGGAATTGAACCATAACCGCTAGTTGATGACATATCTGGGTCTTACCCGTACCGAATTCACCTACGAATTCAGTAATAGCCTGTGTCTCAATACCACCTCCCAATAACTCATCAAGAGCCCTACATCCAGTGCTTATATGACCTAGCTTGCTCCTCCTATTATAGTATTCCTCAGCAGTTATGAAGTCAAGGCCAAGGACTTCGCGTGCTGCCTGAGTTAGCTTAAATGCATGTTCCTCAGATATCCCAATTAGTTCTGAAAGCTCCCTAGCAGGAATTACTGCAAGTTCCGCTACACTCGTTATGCCAGCTGATTTAAGCTTCTCAGCCATCGCGGGACCTATTCCTTTAATAGACCTTAGATCTAAATCCATTCGTAAACCCATCTATTAGGTATTAAGGGAGCTAGATAAGAATAGCAGAACTCACAGGTAAGCTTAACCTTACAGGCATTGAAGTACTAGGAGTTAACTGAAAATATTTAAAATAAAAATGGCTAGCCAAGGAGTTCAACGACGATCGCTAAGAGAAGGGCACCAAGTAGCATCTTCCTTCCAGTATAGGTTGAGTAGCCAGATGCCCAGAAGAGGAAACCTAGAACTGCCATTAGGACATACGCTATCCTCGCTATATCAATCACCAGTTCCATTACCCTCATGAGGGCGTACTTCATTATATCCTCTATCCTATTCACTAAGTCATCTATTGCCTTTATAGCGCTTTGAGACCAATCATCCTCAGCCCTTACGTACACTGGCATGACTATGGCCCCAATTAGTAGCATCAAGGGAATTAACGCCTTGAGTACGGAGGACATATACATCCCTAAAACAGGGGGATAATAGTCCCTTTAAAAGAGGATGAGCGTTAAAAGACGATAAAACAAGCAATAAAAATTACAAAAATCAAAAATTTAGGTGGGCTTGTGCGTTAAATAGTCGCTTCTTTTATGCCTTCGGGGCAGCAGGGACTAGAGCTAATGCCCTCCTCCTACGTAACAGTGAGTACTCGTAGA
>QMSL01000041.1 GCA_003649665.1 Thermoprotei archaeon
ATAGTACGCGCTGATGTCGTGCTCTATGTAATCGATAGAATATAGTGAGGCAGCTATTACGAGAATTAAAGTGGCTATTGCCGCAAGTAGACTCACTCCATCGATAAATAGTTTGAAGGATATTTCAGTCGCATGGCTACTTAACTTGGGAAGCCACTTATATTCTTCTATGTACAATGGAGCTCCTTGAAGGTATGCAGTGGTGACGAGTATTAGGTCTATCAGTCCAACTATGGTACATACCATTCCACCTGCCCTTTCTGAATACCTCTTGCTCAATACGTATGCTATTGGTATTGCGATAGCGGGTATTATTACGGATAGGAGGAGATACATGGTTTTTCACCTCATCATGAACTCGAGTATTAGACGTGGGTATGTACCACATATTATGAGGAGTACATTTAATATAATGAATGGAATCAGCTGTATAACGCTTTCCTCCTCTCTAGTTACTCTCGATGTCTTAGACCATAGTGTTGCTATAACTCTCAAAACATATGCGGCACATACTCCAAAGAATATTATCACTAGTATCACTATGAGTCTGCGGAAAGTACTCGAAATAGCAGATATCACAAAGAACTTAGCCATGAAGCCCGCAAGTGGTGGTACTCCAGCTAACGATAATAAAGAGATTATAAGGTTAGCTGAAAGTAATGGAAACCTCCATGGAAGCCCTCTTATATCGTCAATTGTAGTTATGCCCTTAGTCTCTCCAAGACCTATGAGTGATACAATGTTTGAAAGAGCTATGTTACTGAAGAGTATGAAGAAAGTAGCTATTGCAAGAGGTATTGATGGCTTAACGATTGAAATACCTAAGATCGCTAAGTACGTAGCGAGTAGTAATGTATATCCTGCGTCAGCAATGCCACTATACCCAAATATCCTCCTAAGTCTACGCTGGGTTAAAGCTGATAGCTCACCTAATATAAACGAAATCACTGAGATTAACACTACTACGTTTGTGAATAGCATCTTAATTGTGTAGGTTCCTGTAAGAATATGTTCATAAAGGGGTAATACTCTTAGGAGAGCATAAAGATCAGCAGTATCAACAAGGAGTATAAAGAAGGCAGATGCAATTGCCATAGGTCCTGTATAGACATCTGGTAACCACATATAGAATGGAACTAAACCAACTTCAATTCCCATTCCGACTAGTATGAGAGTAAAGAAGAGAAGGGTAAGAATAGACATACTTCCTTGCTCAAGTTGAGGAGTACCGGATAGGTAGGAAAGTGAGAGAGCTATGAGATCGAGACCTTTGCTCCTTAATATTAGATAGAGACCGCTAAATCCTATAGCTAAGAATATTCCCCCTAATATGAGCATTATCGTCATTTTTACCGTTGCCTCTATTGATTCCCTATTCCTCTCAATGAATAGGAAGGCCGTGGAGACGAGACCTATTTCCATGAATAGAAGAAGTATTATCAGGTTGTCTGAGAATATTATGCCATATGCTGAGAAGAGCATGAACAATATTACGTCGAATTTATCCATAACGCTCTTCCTATTCATATATGCACCAAGCAATAGCATATGAGAAGCAAACGTCATGAGAGTTGCGAGTGTAAGAGATGTAGGATTTAGTACAAAGGCCTTTCTCAGCGAGAAGAGAGGAAGTTCGCTTATTCCAGTACTTCTGATTTTGACGCTAAGACACGCTAAGAGCACATAAGATGCTATGTAGGATACGTTCGCTAGTAGGAACTTCTCCTTAGTCTTGCCTAAGGCGTGAACTACTACTGCCATTATGGGAAGAATCCCTAAGAGTGTGTAGAAGGGTAGCATTATGCCTTCATTTATCATAGCATCATCACCCCCACTAATATGATTAATAACACTAGCACTAAACCTACTATTACGGAGGATACGTAATGGTGTATCTCACCAGTATGCAATGAACGTAATATATTGCTTAAGTTGACGAATAAGCGTACTAAGGCATTATTAAAAGCCTCTACACCTGAGTCCACTAGGAAGGCTATGTATGATGGAAGCGAGCCCAAGATTATGACGGATGCACGGTCTATAATGAAGTTTATCCCCTGTTCTATTACAGACGCTATGTAGGAAGGCAAGCCCATTAAGACTTTTAACAATACCCTTTCATAGAAGAAATCGATGTAATACCCGTTGAATAGGATGTCGTTTATTACCGTTATGGGTCTTAAAGCTAATACGCGTTCTCTTGAGATAACTTCCTTAAAGTATATTAAATATGCACTTCCGGCGCCTAAAGCCAGTATCATAGCGCTTTTTAGCAATCCGTGGATATGAACTTCTATTTTATATCCCTCTAAGACATAAAGAAGGAATGTGGGAGCGATAAAGCATAATACCATCAATGATATGAGGGGGATCGTCATTACTGATTCAGCCTCATGCGGCTTATGTTTAGTCACGTATTCGGATGGAGGTGCGAAGAATACTAGGTAAACTAATCTAAGCGAATAAAATGCGGTTAAGATTGATGTTAACGTGAAGAATATAGAACCCCAAGGCATTACTTTCATTGCTTCTGACGCTACCTTTAAGATCTCTTCCTTGCTTATAAATCCGCTTAAGGGCGGAAATCCCATGAGCGATAATGCTCCTATGGTCATTGCAGTACATGTTATAGGCATGTACTTTCTTAGACCTCCCATTAAGCGCATATCTCTCGTCTCAAGGGCATGTATTACCGCACCAGCGGATAAGAAGAGAAGAGCCTTGAAATACGCATGACTCAACATGTGAGATACGCCCGCAGTAAACGCCTCATGAAGACCAACATATCCGCCAAGTCCTAGCGCTAAGAACATCAAGCCTAGCTGGCTTATTGTCGAGTAAGCTAGAACCCTCTTTACATCAAGAGCTACTAAGGCCATTGTCGCGGAGAATAACGATGTGAATCCACCTATGAGGACTACCGTCTTAAAGAATGGCATTAAGAGGACTGGGTTTATACCTGAGTAGTGCAGAAGAGTCTCAAATCTTGCAATTAAATATACTCCAGCCTTGACCATAGTTGCAGCGTGTATTAGTGCAGAAACGGTCGTTGGGCCTTCCATTGCATCAGGTAACCATACGTGAAGTGGGAATTGAGCGCTCTTGCCCATCGCACCTATGAATGCTAAGATCAATGGAATTGTTAGGAGCTTAGCTATATTAATGGGAGGAGATGTAATAGTGGAGCTTAACATCATCTTAGAAATGAGATCCCTATAACTTAGCGTTCCAAACCTGAGATATATTAAGGCGATAGATGCAAGCAGGAATGTATCCCCTATCCTAGTTACTATAAATGCCTTTACTCCTGCTTTAGAAGCTTCAGGTCGCCTATACCAATGCGCGATTAGGCAACATGAGGTTATACCTACGACTTCCCAGAATAGGTAAAGGTAAAGGAAGTTACCAACCAGTACTAGGCCCAACATACCGCCTATGAAGAGCAATATGAACGTATAATACCGGATGTAGGCCTCATCTTCCTTCATATATCCAAGTGAGAACACTACCACAAGGAAGCTAACGATGGGAACTATTAGTAGCATTACTAATGTCAGCTCATCGATGAATATTGAAAATGATGGAATGGATGATGTGTACCTTATGAATAGGGGCAGTTCGTACCTATTTAAGACAACGTCCATTAAGAGAACTAGGCTTAGGACTAGAGATATCCCCGTTATGATGACTGAGAATAGCTCTACATACCTCCGTCTTACCCTTATCATTAGCGGAACTATAGCCGAACTCACTAGTGGTAACAAGGGAATTAGCAAGCTAATTGTAGCTAAACTCATTTAGATCACCTCTTTAAACCGGATAGTTTACTGATATCACATTCCTTTAAAGTTTTTAATATGACCATAATCACTAAAATGACAAGGACTATTAGGGTGGAATCTATAGCAAGAAGCACCACGATTAAGTTCTCAACGGCCTTATGTAATCCTAACGCCTCTGATAAAAACGCTATATAGCCAAGTGCTCCGGATGCTATTAACTCTAATGAGATTAATATGCGTATAGGTGTTGTTCTCTTAGAGATTCCATATAGTCCTGCTATCAACAATACGGTCGACGTTAATACATAAGGAAGGCATTCAAGTATCATGTGCGCATCACCTTCATGACGTGTTTTATTCCTAATGCCAAGATTACTAATAGGAATGCGTGAAGTATTAAAAGCGAGAAAGCGCTACCCGAAGGTAAGAGTGACCCTACTGATAAAGAGGGCAACTTGAAACATATGCCGATTAAGAGTATGAAGAGTAATACGAAGAGTGCTATTGCGATTCTATTAGAGGATGGTGGTAAACTTCGTCTGAGTGACGTACAGAGAAGTCCTAGGACTATTAGCACGGAGATGGCAACGGAGAGCTGTACTACGAATAAACTCACTAATCCCCTATGTAGATAGGCAAATGAAAGTGTGAGTAAAGAGGAACTTGCACTTAGCACTGCTATGAGGTCGTCCTTTAACTCAACACATAGTATTGCAAGTACTGAGCTGACTATAGCTAATACAGATGATAAAATTATATCGACCATCATTTCTTACCACCACCTTTCTTAAACTTCTTAAGGATTATAGACTTCTCCTCATCAGATGGCTTCCTAATGAGATTCTCCTTATCATATGATGAAAGGTCGTATACAGTTGAAGGCAATATAGCTTTAGTAGGACATGATTCAACACATTGGTAACAGAAGATACACCTATAGTAGTGGAATACAGGAAGTCTTCTATATTCAGGCTTTTCCGTTGTAGACACATTAATTGGTATGAGCTCTATAGCGCCTGAAGGACAGTCCATAGCGCAGAGGCCGCAGCCTATGCATTTATCCGCAATCCACTCAAGCTTTCCCCTAAATCCCTTAGCTACCTTCGTTGCTACCTTCGGATATTGTAACGTAGCAGGCTTTCTTACAATGTTTTTCATTACCTCCCTTATTAGTTTAGGAATTAACCTCATAGTGCTATCACCTTAACCGAGAATAGCAGTATGACGAGCAGAGTGCATAAGGGAATTATGTATTTCCAGAACAGATCTAATGCAATGTCTATCCTAAGACGGGCAGTTATGCATTTTATCTCAGTTGCCACGAAGACTATAAGCAACGTCTCAAGTATTAGTAAGACCACATTGATGAACATTGCCATATTAGAGACAGGTCTCAGTAAACCGCTTAAGAATATAGAGGCAAGGAATGAACTTGTTACTGTAAGCTGGACATCTCTCGCTAAGTTAACTAATGCTAAGCGAACTCCCGAGAACTCCGTAATGTAGCCAGCTACTATCTCCGTTTCGGCATGAGGCATACTAAATGGATTTCGTTCTATTTCAGCCTGTTCGGTTATCGCTTCAAACATTAAGGCAACTAACCAGAACGGTATTAAGAAGGGAGCATATATTAAGGACTCAGGCATTCTATGTGCTATTTCAACTATTGAGAAACGCCCTGTAATTATAACTGGAACTATTGCTAATAACACTAGAGGAATGTCAAGAGCTACTACTTGAAGTAGTAACCTTACCGCACCTACTACAGTAAACGCATTTCTAGAGAGGAGGCCTGCGAAATATAATAGGCCTGATGCAAGGCTTAAAAGCAAGGAAACTAATACGACATCTCCATCAAACGATAGAACGCTTTTTCCCGTATAGGGAATAAAGAGAGCACACAGTATGTACAACGAGAGCGAAGCAATTATCATGAAATCAACAATTCTCGTGCTCATACTCCGTACATCTATCGTCTCCTTCTGGAGCAGTTTAATGAAGTCAGCAAAGGGCTGAAGTACTCCAAATGGGCCTGTATATGAAGGTCCCATACGATTTTCCATTCTTCCGGTTAGCTTTCGCTCAAACCACTCAACGAAGAGAGCAAAGGCAAATATGAATAGGAAACCTGGGAATATCACCGATTTCAGTAATAGGGAAAGCCACGTATTCATTTCCTACACCTCCGCGCAAGCTCCCTTAAACTAACCCTCTTAACCTTATTATCCTTTAGGTCTATTAGAGTTACCCTATCCGTACAAGCAAAGCAGGGATCTATGCTAACAAGGATAGCTGGTATATCAGCTATAGTATTCCCCTCAAACAGTTTTGCAGCAGCTAATAGATTTGCTAAAGTTGGCGTTCTCACCTTTAGCCTATACGGTATCGTACCACCCTTACTTATCAGATGATATATTAGTTCGCCTCGAGGAGCTTCAACTCTACTTACTGCTTCAGCTGGAGGAACTGCCCTTCTTAGTGGAAGTCGTATCTCTCCCTTAGGCAGATGCTCGAGTGCGTAGCGCACTATGTTAATCGCTTCTATAGTCTCATCAACCCTGACCATTAGCCTTGCCCAGACATCACATTCATCTCTAACAATGACATTAAATGGTATTTCATCATATGCTGCATACGGCCAATCCCTCCTTATGTCCACATCTACTGCTGATCCACGTGCCATAGGCCCTACGACGCAGTATTTTATCGCTTCCTTTCTGGGAAGAACACCTACTTCTACAGTCCTCCTCCTTATCGTAGGATCCTCTTCGAATACCTTTCGATAATATTTAACCCTCTCTTCAAGCTTTGAGAGAGCTTTTATACATTTCTCGGCTACCTCAGGCGTTATATCGCGTCTAACTCCACCTATTGTGTTAAAGGCCGTCATTACACGATTGCCTGTAACCAGTTCTATTAAGTCCATTACTAACTCACGATCACGCCATATGAGCATGAAAAGAGTGTCAAAGCCTAGCTCTTCAGCGGCAACTCCAAGTAGGAGAAGGTGACTATGGATCCTATTAAGCTCATGCACTATGGTTCTTAAATATCGAGCCCTAGGAGGCGGTTCTATTCCTAAGGCGTTCTCAACTACTTGACAATAACATACAGTGTGTGCAGCATTGCATATACCACAGATTCTCTCGGAAAGATATATTCCCCTTATGTAACTATTACGTTCAAAGAGCTTCTCTATACCCCTATGAACATATCCTATCCTAGGCTCTGCCTTTACTACGATCTCACCTTCCACTTTAAACCTGAAGAGCTCTGGTTCGTGAAGAGCTGGATGTTGAGGACCAAATATTAGATTTATTACCGACATAGCTAGCCCCTCCAATCCTTTCTAAGTGGAGTGGCCTCTCCCAGATCCTCTGATATTATGAAGGGTTTGACTAACTGCTTATTCCCTATGAACTTAACTCCGAAGAGATCATGCACTTCAAGCTCATAGAATAGAGCTCCTGGAATGAAATCCACTATTGATGGAACTTCGGGTTTATCGCGAGGTACTTCCACCTTAACTATTAAGGGCTTCTTTATGGGGTAGATCCAGAGCTCATAATTTAACTCTAGTACCCCTTTATCTGGATAGTCAACTGCAGTAATAGTAATAACGTGTACCTCCTCATCAAACGCCTTAAGGAGCTTCAGTATTATATCACGTAGTTTACTTGCATCTACCTTTATGTAGGGATATTTCCCCTTTAGCTCTCCAGACTCCTTGATCTCCTCCTTCAATATATCCTCAACATTACTTACCACTTATCTCAGCCTCCATTTTCTTAAGGAGCTTTATAATGCCATCAATTATCGCTTCAGGTCTTGGAGGGCAGCCGGGAACGTATACGTCTACAGGAATAACGTTATCGACGCCATTAAGTACTGCATAGGAACCCCTAAAGACACCACCACTACATGCACAAGTCCCAAGCGCCATCACGTATTTTGGAGACGGCATCTGCTCATATATCCTCTTAAGACGGGGCGCAGCCTGACGTGTTACAGGTCCAGTTACAACTAATATATCAGCATGTCGGGGGCTCGGAACTACCTTTATTCCAAAACGTTCTACATCAAAACGAGGCGTGATCGCCGCTAGTAATTCTATATCACAAGCATTACAACTTCCACTGTTAAAATGTAATAGCCATGGAGATCTTAATCGTCCCCAAAGAGCTAGCCGTCTTAGCACATACATTCACTTCACCTTGACTAGGATTAGCATACTTAATAGTACTAGGATTAAGTATGTAATTAGTAAGAATGGTGAGGGATGAGCCATTAATGAGATAAATATAAGCAAGGGAACGAACTCGAATGCCGCAAAGTAGAATAGGTACTGAACATAACTAATGAGGACAGGAGGATCCGTGGGGGATCCCCTCTCACCACAAGCATAAGGTGATATTTTATCAGATGATGAAGCTTCCTTGCTTCTTCTCTTAAATAGGAGGTATATCCCCAAGATGAGGAGGAATATCACACAATATGAAGCCAAGATCCGTATAGCTGTATATATCAACATCACACCCTATGATAGAAGAATTACTTCTTTTAAAAAATTTACTTCAGACATAATCGGTTAGGTTCATGTTGAGGATGAACGCATAGTTTATAATAGAGGTTAGAATAGTTAGAGGACGTTACTTAAGAGCGAAGGAAGGATTGAAGGAATTCAGGCGTTATCATTATGTTAAACATTAAGCAGACATAATACGTTAGGCTTACAGCTATGAACGCATACTCGTATTTCATTTTCTTAATAGAGCTAAGAATTACGGTCAAGTATCCTAAAGTCATAGCCTGGAGTATTACAAGGCTTGCGCCGATTACGAACTCCTTTAGCATATATTGGAGGCATAGCTT
The DNA here is from genome assembly GCA_003649665.1 of Thermoprotei archaeon. GTDB lineage: Archaea > Thermoproteota > Thermoprotei > QMSL01 > B3-G16 > B3-G16. The sequence continues at coordinate 8,655 of QMSL01000041.1, forward strand.
ATATATGATGGGATAAATTAGGAGAGGAAGAAGACCAAGGGGAACAGTAATGAAGAGCTTTAGATGTTCTTTAGGAATTCCATGGAAGATAAATGAGAAGAGCTCGAGAAGACAGTATATAAAAAGCCAGCTAAGCATGTAGTGGAGTACAAGTATTACAGGATTATTAGAGGATCCCGTAAAGAAAAAGAGAGAAAACTTAAGCCTTCCAATATTTATAGAGAGGAGACTAATGACTAGAGAAGATAGGGAAAGGAAGAGACAATAAGTTTCATTTAACAGATATACCCTAAGCCATTGAGGAAGGAATATAATGGACACCGGTCTTAATGCATTCCTAAGTTTTGCCGAATGGTAGAATCCTCCGCTATTCAAGTAGGCCTTTATTCGCTCCTCATCCTTTACTAATATCTCATAAAGGCCTCTCCCCTTCTCTGTCAACATGTACTTCCTCGATCGATCTTGAGTAACGAAGCCGTTTAGTTGCTCTAAGTTATAGTAAAGCGTACCAGTACTCGCTTTTAAGTGCTTCTGTAGTTCCGTGAAACCAGCCTTCCCTTTCTCTCCTAAGAACTTAATTATTCCTCTCCTCACAGGATGCGCTAAGACCTGATAGGCTTTTAGTAGCTCTTCATCCTCTTTCCTTTCCTTAGAATCTCTGTGCATAGCCACTCCTCCATTACTGCCTTTAATAGTAATAAATATATTCTAGTTTAGAAATACGCTTAATTGGCTTATTAAAATTACCCGTAGCGAGAAGTATGTCCAGAGTAATAACGATATTCGATCCCTGGAAAGACCCATTATGCACATGTCCTCCCAAGTATACATGCTCACCTTATACAGGATGCGCTCATGCATGCGTATACTGCTATATAACATCGTACATACCAAGACCGTTCGTTGTAAGACCAAAGAAGAACTTCATAAGAAGGCTCTTAAGGGATGTAAGGAGAATAGATCCCAAGATTCCCATTTCTATCGCTAATAGTAGCGACCCCTATACACCACCGGA
>QMSL01000042.1 GCA_003649665.1 Thermoprotei archaeon
ATCTTACTTTCGTACTCCATACGCTTTCTGGTCTCAGTGTTTAACTTTCCTAATTAAATCATCTATCTGAGCATGGGCTTTCTCAAGTTGTGTCTTCAGCTCGGAGATTAATTCCTATGATGAGCTAAGCTCGTTATTGAGCTCAGCTATCCTCTCTTGTAGCTCTTCAATCGTTGATGATGAATTGACGAATCTAAGATATCTATTCTTAACATTCCTCTTGGAGAGGTAGCGCTTAGTTCTAACAATATACCTGACTTCCTATCATATATTGCGTCTACTTGGGTCTCTTGGCTTTGATACATTATGTATACGACTTCCCTAACTTTACTTCCTATATTCATATCACTTATGTTTACTACTCTCCCAATCCCATATATTATATCCCCTACGTTAAGCATGCTTGGCACTATAAAGCCCATTACTTCTCCCTCCCCAGTATATACGATATAGTCTGTTAGGCTAGTCTCCCTGATTCCGTCTATACGCTCAGTCGTTATGGCAAATAATACGCGACCTGTACTCTCATCAGCCCTTATTATTCTCCATTCTACGGATGAGATGTTTGCAAGTCCTACTATGTTTGAGGAAAGCTTATATATTGCCCAATCTCCTGGGTTTACTCCGAGCCTTCCTTGGGGAGGATCTTCCCATTCACATGCAGGAAGTCCCCATCCTTCATTACGCTCTACTTTTCCATTAATGTTCTCCCATGTTGCCCCAGGTGCCTTAAGTCGTCTTGTTGTCCTACTTAATACCTCATCTGTTTCCATGTCTACGGTCACTATGGTATATTCTGCAGTATTGTTCTCTAACTTGAATTCGAGTGTTGAAATTATGGTCTCTGTCTCCGCAATAGCTCTTACGTATGCTCTTTATGTTATCTCCACCTCAGCATCTGCATCAGCAGCTCCCACGCTACTATCATTCCCCTTAATGTTTACTTTAGCTTGACCTGTAAGCTTTAAATTAAGTCTCTTACTAGTGATAGTCTTCATGTCATTACCAACGAAACTTCCAGTCTTTTCCCCTCCCCAACCTTAAACGTATACGATACGCCTATTCCCTTAAGCGATGCCTGGCCTGATAGCTCAGATTCTACATCGCCTACTGCTACGGCTTCTGTACATGTCTTAAGTTGAACACCATCTCTTGGATAACTTAAATCTCCTTCACATACGACCATTCCGGCCGCCTTAGCAAAACCAGTTCCTGACGTTGCAAAAAATATCGCGTCTAATCCATCCTCAAACTTTGCTAGTATATTTCCCTTTCCCTCAGCTGATGCATCAAATTTGGCCTCAACATTGCAGGTTATCGTGATTTCAGTAGTGGACATGGCGCTAACGCTAAATACAGCATCTCTATCGGCGCCTTTTTCATTCCTCCCTTGTGCATCAGCTATCTCGAGAGATAGTACCGTCGCTTTGAGCTCTGTTCCTCTAGCATCAACCATTACTAGAATCATGTCAAAGGAAGATGCATCTCCTCCTATACTAATTGTGTAGAGACTCTTCACAATGATATTCCATTGAATGACTCCCTCGTATACTTCCTGCGAATAAGCCTCCCTAAAAGCACTCAGTAGTAGTGCTACCAAGACAAGGCCTATTATGAAACTAACAACATATGGTTTCCTATCCATAGTATTGATAGGAAGTCCCGAATTTAATCTTTACTCTCACCAGGATTGTATATGAACTAATTACAGTTTACCGCTCCTCTTCATATTAGGGACACCTTGTTTTACATATTTTGCTCTTATTCCTAACGATTATGTACAATTTATAAAGTCGCATTTCTAAGTGCGACAAAGTATATATACTCTACATATTGACTTCATAAAGTTCGGACTGAATGCGAGGTGCGAAAATGCCCACAGATGTTGAGTATCACTCCGTTAAGATACATCTCCATAGTTGCTTTGAAAGCTCTGCTAGTATTGGTGGTCACTGTTTTCAGGCTAGAAGGCTCGGCGTTGAGGTAATATGGCTTACGGATCATGATACGCGAATATGTTAGAGAAGGAATGTGGCCTTTTGGATGGATGACTTTGAGAGAGATCAATTATGGATTCCCAGAAAAAAGGGGAAATTTAGTGGATGGCGTGTAACAGAGATCGATGACGGTATAAAAGGAGGAGCTGAGATAGTACGTGGCATTAGCTTCAGTGGAGATCGCTCAATGAGGATATGGGCTAAATCAAGTGATTCTAGAAGTGATTGGGGCTCATTACGAGTTGATTTCTCAACTAGGGGTAAACGCCATCAGAGAAGCCTTATGACCGGTATAAGCCTCAGCATGGCGATAATGCCGGCATGTGGTATAGGTGAAAATGGAAGACTTAGAATTCACATTAGGCTCTCCCAGCGACCACCTGATTTTACTGAGGAGAGCATAATCTATATTACTTGGAAAGTATGATGCCTATGAAGAGGAAGAGTCATCTGTTGTAATTCCGCTAGATGGAATTAAGATAGGTGAATGGAACGTAGTTAATCTTAATCTAACCGATGATGCGCGGAAGTATGCAAAAGGGGGTCTCGATAATGCATTTAATTTTGTACTTGATTCGCGCAAGGGGGAGTTCGTTGAAGTTTATTGATGGCTTTTCGTATAAATCAAGTTTATAATTGTCAACGCGCCTTCGATCTCCAGAAGGAGATAGCATCAAGGTTATCCAAATATTATGGTATAACAGTTCACGTTGTTCAAGGTCTTACATTCACGAGATTTGAAGTATACGATGAGAATGAACGATGTATCCTTTTAACAAACCCTGTATACTTTGCTGAAGGGATGATGCCCAGTCTTCCTAAACATAGGGTGGTTAAGCAATGAAAGGTAATTAATAGTTAGAATTCTTCATCTTAAAACAAGAATGATGTATTTGAGGAGCGTCCTAACGCTAGCATTCCTTCTAAGTCACACGTATGCAATGTTGTAACAAAATGTACTCCGTAGTGTTACTCTCAAGACTTTTATATCAGTTTGACTCCATACACTATCGTGAAAAATGCCGCTTAGCAACATGCTCTCTCCTTAGAGCTCTCTGGAACCAAAGTGGAACTTTTGTAGAACTATACAGTACTGAAAAATGTTTAATATGTACCTATGTACTATTTTTGGGGAATACGCATGGCCAATGCAAGATGTTGCATCATCCTTGCAACAATAGTCACCATATCTCTGCTCTGTATTATACTGGGCGCTAATATTGCTTTTGCTCTAAAGGGCATATATGAGTATGTAATAGTAAGCGGAACTATCGTTAATATATATGGCCAAGGACTCGAAAACGTAGAAATTAGAGTGCTGAATCAGTACGGTGGTGTCATCACTACCGTTAATACATCTAGTACTGGTGTTTTCTCCATCGTATTACGCTCAGGAAGTTACTTACTGGAGTTCATTAAGAGAGGCTATGAATATAAGAAGATAAGCCTTAGCATCCCTGGAACAAGAAGTGAAGTAGATTTAGGTAAGATAGAATTAAAGGATGGAGTTTGCCTAGTGATGGACTTAGATAGCATAAGTATAGAGGAGTTTAAGAGCACTAGCATCAAACTAACAATAACTAACATCAGTCCCTTCGAGGAGACATGCATATTACACGTAACAGGACCTAATGACATTATGGCATACTTTAAGTACAATAATATTAAGATTTCATCAATAAGAGTTCCCTCTATGGGAAGTAAGACAGTGTACCTCGTAGTTGAGCCAATGGGAATTGGTAAAGGCACATATGAACTATGCGTAATGCTTAACTATTCAATAGGTCTCATTTCGGAAAGGCTGTCCGTTACCGTTGAAGAACCAGAAGCTAAGATGATCCGAATCGAACATCCTATAATGAGAGGTTGTCCTGGCGATGTAGTAAGCACGTGGGTTACAATAAGTAATCCATTTGATATAGATCTGTCTCTTGTAGTAGATGTTGACGTGCCCAGTATAAGTTGGTCATACGATATCCTAGACCAAAGTGGTAAGGCTGTAAGCAGTATCACTCTTTCCCCTAATGAGAAAACGAAGGTTAAACTTAAGCTATACGTACCAATCGATATACAAGACGGTACATATAAAGTCGTCTTAAGAATATCATCGCTCGAATATCCCATCTATGACTCAAAGGAGTTATCGCTCATGGTAAGGCATGGTACTCCTATTATAAGAATGTCCATAAGTACACCGTTCCTTAAGGGGTATCCTGGATCTACTGTCAAGTATAGAATGACCTTAGAGAACGTAGGAGATGCTGAGGGATTAGTTGACATCAATATATCTGGTCTTCCTAATGGCTTCTCATACCAGATTAAGGATCTCTCAGGGAATGTTGTCTCCAAGATACTTATAGATGCTGGTAAGACGGAGACCTACCTCATTGAAGTACAGATACCCCCTGATGTAGAACCAACTACATTCCTTATGAAGATCATAGCCACGTGCTTGAATAACATCTACGAAGAAGAGATAGGGCTCAACATACTCGGCAAGTATGATATGAAGTACGTTACCGAGAATTACTTCATAAAGATAAATGCGGGTGATACTGGAGTATTCCTTCTAACTGTCAAGAATACTGGATACAACACGCTAACTGACGTTAAAGTTAACGTAGTTGACTATCCTAGTGACTTTAACGTATCCGTAGTCCCAGATAGAGCTAGCGAAATAAAGCCAGGAGATAGTATCACGTTCTCCATATACATAGACATACCTCCAGATATGGATAGTGGAGACTACTATATCATCATTAATGTAAGCTCATCTCAAGTATCTACTGAAAAACGGGCAATACACGTAGAGGTATCACAGACAAGTCATGCACTATATTATGCAATAGGGATACTTGGCATAGCCATATGCGTTCTCCTCATAGTCTATAAATTATTCGGTAGGAGGTAAGATTATGCGATATGTAGTTGAAACTGAGGGATTGTGTAAATACTACGGCGATGTAAAAGCAGTTGATGGTGTAAATCTAAAAGTTCCTAGAGGTACAGTATTTGGTATATTTGGGCATAATGGTGCTGGAAAGACAACTTTAATATCAATCCTAGCAGGCTTAGTCCTTCCTACTAAAGGGAAAGCACAGGTATTGGGATATGACGTAATTAGGGAATCGCTTGAGATAAGAAAGAGGATAGGGCTCCTTCCTGAAGGTTTCGGTTTTTATGAAGATCTCTCTGCCTTGGACAACTTAATATACTTAGCTGAGCTAGATGGTATGGATAAGGAAACAGCTAAAAAGCGCGCCCTAGAAGTACTTGAAATTGTAGGGCTTAAAAACCACGCTGAAGATAAGGTCAGCACATTCTCTAGGGGAATGAAGCAGAGATTAGGGATAGCGCAAGCAATCCTTAAGGATCCTGACCTAATAATCTTAGATGAGCCTACTGTAGGAATAGATCCATATGGTGCAATGAAAATTCGTCAGCTTATAGTTACTATTGCTAAAGGAGGTAAGACTGTCATCATAAGCACTCACCTGCTATATGAAATAGGTCAGATATGTACTCATGCTGCTATAATGAGGATGGGCAAGGTAATCATGGAAGGAAGTCTTGAAGAGCTCATTAATGCTATAAGAGATACCTATGGCTACAGATATGAAATTGAGGTGTTTGATGATAAAGCAGTAAATCTCATAAAGAAAAATGTAGATAACATTAAAGGCATCAATAGGGTAGATATCAGGGGCCTAAAGATGATAATCTACAGTCAGCATAATATTTCTAGAGAGATCTCCAGATTACTTAAGGACATAGAAGTTGAAGTTAAGACGTTTAAGGAAATTACGCCCTCATGGGAGGAGATTTATGCTATTCTCTATGAGAAGACAGGAGGTGAGGTCAGTGTCTAGATCCATATTGATTGTGGCAAGGAAGGAATTCTCTGATATGATAAGAAGTAAGAGGTTGTGGATAATTTTATCCCTATTAATATTGATCCACTTAGGAACATATTCAATGGTTCGATATGCTTCAGTAAGTAGTTATAAGAATGTTAGAAGAATGTTACTATTAAGGGGAATCTCTAACTTAACCAGCAGCATAGCCATCCTTGGTCCTATATTAGGCATAGCGTTAGGCTATGATGCAATATCCGGAGAACGAGAGCGAGGTACGTTGAAGCTAATACTTGCTAGACCAGTCTATAGGGACTCTATAATAAATGGTAAGGCATTAGCTGGTCTCTGTATAATAGTAATGACAATGGGCATAACAGGGCTTCTAACAATGGCTCTAGGTGTGTTAGTATATGGGATGAGCTTGACATTAGATAACCTCACTAGATTTGGCCTTTATACACTGCTATCCATTCTCATAACCCTTGCGTTCTACGCAATGGCAATATTGTTCTCCGTATTATCAAAGAGATCATCTACTAGCCTAGCGATAAATATTGTCATATGGGCTACATTTGCATTTATACTTCCTGTGGCATCGTATATAATAGCTGGAGCAATCTTAGGTCCCCCTCCCGTAATGCAAGAACCCGGCCAGAAAGGTATTTCAAGACAGTTCATTGAGTATTCTAGGAAGTTAGCTGAACTTAGTGGTAAAATAAGACAGTTCTCACTAATAACACACTATCAAGTCATAGCGAATGCTCTAATGCGCTCTGAGGTCATTGTAAATGTTGGGGGTCGGACTATCAGACGAACGATAACCTTAGGCGAGATACTATCTCGTGGATGGTGGCATATAACCATATTAGTCGTGTTTACGCTAGTATGCTTTATATCGTCATATGCTATCTTCGTGAGATCTGAAGAACGTTAGACAAGATGATCATAATCTTTGCATTTCTCGCTTTTTATGTAAAAGTAGATTCCAGCTTAAGCCATCAAAGACATAGGTGTTAAAACGTATATACTAGCCCGTAATGATTCGTATAGCTTTGCTACTATGCCGTATGGTACACTAGATTAAGTAAACTAGGCATCAAGAAAGGTATAGCCTAACTCGTTAGGAAGGCTAATATAACTCCTTTCACACTAGGAGATATGTAGATGATGATAAATCGCGGGGCCGATAAGGTGAGGATCGCCTCTGATGCTGATTAAGAAGGATTTCATAATCCATTTCTAATTAATGATGGAGACTATTTTGATAGATATGATATTATCAGTGGGGCGGGTCTGCCTCATTATAGCTCGGTAGTGGTCGAGCTCATCATCTTCAATAGAACCCATTCCTCATCCCTAAAATATGTTTTATGTCATTACCTAGATTTTCCCCTTGGGATTTACCCCTTAACCTTACTGCATGTATATTGACTATTCTCTCATGATATCTTCACCATCAGGTTCCTGTTATCCGATGCATTAAGTAGTGCTAATATTCAAAAATATGATTAGTAACATATTATTAGGATATAATGAGGCTCAGAATGAGGTTACAGAACGTACCATCTCCTTATAGGAGATTAATAGAGCGCTTTGTAGAACTCCTTCTCTCTCGCTTTAAAGATAGAATAGTATCTATTGCTCTCTTTGGCTCCATAGCACGTGGTGATTTTAAGAAAACAAGCGATGTCGATATTCTCATCATCATGAAAGATCTACCTAAATCCCGTATGAAGCGATATGAGCTAATAGCAGAAGTCCTCGATGAACTTGAGACGATAAGGGATTACTTACTAGATGTGGGAATTTATACAGGCATAAGTCCCGTTATATTAGATGTTAATGAGGCAAAATATTTCCGTCCTCTCTACTTAGATTTAGTTGAGGATGGAATCATCTTGTATGATAAAGATGATTTCCTTTATAGGCTATTGAGCAGAATGCAAGAATACATAGCTAGATTTGAAGGTAAGCGCATCTGGATGGGCAAGAGATGGATGTGGTTCTTTAAAAAAGGAAATCCCTTAATCGAATTATGCGGGGTGAAGTTAATTGATTGATTTCAGACGAAGACTAAAGTTTATTGAATCTTACCTTAGAAATTCTAAAGAAAGGATAGAACTAGCGAAAATATCGAAGGAGAGAGGGTTTTATAATAACACCATAAGGTTCTGTCAAGAGGCCGTGGAGCTTTCCTTAAAGGCTATATTAAGACTATATAACATTGAGTATCCCAAGTCCCATGATGTTGGTTATGTCCTTAGACAGTATGCACGATTATTCCCTGACTGGTTTAAGAGTAAAATCCCGGAAATAGCCCGCATATCTAGAGACTTAAGCTATAATAGAGGTCCTGCTATTTATGGTGACGAGAACTCTGAAGTTCCTCCTGAAGAACTATACGATGAGCAAGATGCGGTAAACGCTATCAAGAGTGCTCAACTTATACACAGCTTATGTTATAGATTATTCCTAGAGAAAGCTAAGCGAATTAAAGAGGGCTCCTAACGATGGACGTCCATTGTAAGTTAGTACAAAGTACTCAGCAACATATCCTCTCAGCACAGAAACTGTGAGGTCTAGCAAAGAGAAGTTGAGGAGACGCTCGTCGGCCAACTTCGACTTCGATGTAGAAGATCGCTTCCAAGACCACGTTGGCGATTATCGGGTTGAGGCCGAGGAGGAGTTGTACCCTCTTTATCCTAAAAGATTTCACGTTCACATTTCTCTTCCCGAAGGGAATAGTAAGGGCTAAATGCTGACCCTTTACCGCTTCGCGAGATAGTAGGTCTCCGCAACTCAAAAAGATCGACTCTACGATATCGTCATCATCGGTCAAGTGGACGGGTGGTATTCTCATCGAGCTTGCGTATGGAGGATATCTGATGACCGAACCTTATTCACCTTCTTCTTATATTCCCTAGATTAAGGAAGTGGGGAGCTTCTTCAACCAATTGCTATATTTGCCATGTTTCAAGGGATTTTTATGAAAAAGAAGCATGAGCTAATAGACACCCACTTCATGCCACAGCTTCTCATGGCGAGAGACCTAGCAATCTTGTGCCAATCCCTTAACTTACTAAGAAGGAAGGGGCCTCAAAGCTGAAGCTAAGCGCATCCTTGCGCCTTTAATCAACGTTAGGCCTGTTATGGAGCTTGTGGATTCTGGCATGAAGAGATGACTATCGAAGCTGGTGAGCTCCTCATCCGAGTAGCCGAGCTTCAAAATTCGGGAAGGCTTGAAAATGGTTCAGAATGATACTAAAATCTATCATCTGCATTATAGAGAGAAAGGCTGTTCAAGCTCGCTCTCCCCTTGGATCATGGGGTTCAAGCTCCTAGATCTACAGATTACCTTTTGTGTGAGATTAGTGTTTTTACACGAAAATTCTTTTTAATCCTAATGACCTAGGTTAGAAGTGGTGAAGCTCATTGTCTTCCAGACCTCAGATACGCGGTGCTACTCAAGAGGAATTGGAGGAGATAGTGAGGTTAAATGCTGAAGTCTTCTCGGAATACCAGCAGAGGCGTAAGTACTTCGAGCTAGCGATATCCTATGATCCTTACCACAGACCGGAATTTAACCGAATAGCGATAGTCAATGGCAAGATAGTGAGTAACGTTCGCATAGTTCATAGGAGGATGCGTATAGGCTCATCGTTAGTTCTAATGGGAGGAATAGCTGATGTTAGCACCTTAGTACCCTACCGGAGAAGAGGTCTTGCTACCGCCCTCCTGAAGGATGCCTTGAACTATATGAGAGAGCATGGTTATGTGGTA
>QMSL01000043.1 GCA_003649665.1 Thermoprotei archaeon
AGTGTCCGAGCTCTTATGGTATCCTGCCACTCCTCCTCTTGAAGTATTCTATTAAACGTAATGATTAACGCTATTAAGGAAGTTACCAATAGCAACGAAGCGTAAGTTGTGATAATTCCTCTCTTACGTGATCTTAAGGATAAGTACATATTGTTCCCATCCCCCATTATACACCCAGATAATGTATTTCACCTGAACGTATTGTCCATTTACGCTTCCATAACTGCCTATCATCTCTCCTTCCTGGTTAACAACTGCTATCTCTGCCATGTGACTAGGTATGGCCTTAATGAGCATTTCGTGAGATCGAGCTAGGTAATGTCTGTCTCCTGTTGTAATAAAGATGACTATGTTTTTCATGAAGTCTCTATTTCTCACTACTCTTTGAAGAATTGTGTAGGCGAAAGCCAATCTATTGTATACCTCTTCTGATCGTCTCTTCGTTAAGCATATTTCCCAATACTCACTTATGACAAGAATTCCTGCGATCATTATGATGAGCGCTATAGCAATATCGATAACTGGGAGTATTAATGCTCTTCTAGACATAGCTTACACCATAAACATGCTTTTTAAGATTATGTAAATCAAAAGCTGAAAGATTATCACCATAATACCAAGCATCATTATTACGTAGACGTACATAATTCGATCCACGATCTCATGCCTCCTCAATAACTACAATCTTTTCTTCCATTATCACAACTTCGTATTGATGGCCTGGGATAAGCGTATACTCTTCTGCAAATGAATATGGGTCAATCTCTATTTTGCACATCACCTTATCTTCTACTAATGCTATTATAGAATTGTCACTGGCTACTACCTTATAGTCATAAACAAGTTTAGGTAACGTGACTTTGATCTTTCCCTCATATGACTCAGCTATCCTCAAGTATTCAAACATAATCTTAAGTACCTTACGCAGAGCTTCTCTCTGATACTCTTCCTGTAATGCTTCATTAATGCTTAGTGATATGCTTAGTATGATCACTGATATGAGGAGCCATATGAATATAGTGTACCCTAGCGATATGCTTTCCTCGGTCATACTCTTCTCACCTTTACCTCAATATATGACTCTCTTGGTATAAAGTGGACTAAAATTCTTGTCTCTTCATCGAATACTGCTCTGTACAATATAGGCTTAATAGGGACGGGAAGTATCCAGTTAGCTAGATATACCGACTCTTCTTCGCAGTACGTTATTCTTATTAAGAGGACATGACCTGTGCCCAATATATAGAATTCTTCGTTAGGTAGTAGGCTCAATGCAAGTACTACGTAGTTATCCCCCTTAACTACGCGCCTATATGCTTCAGCAATCTCTCTCTTCATTCTGATAAACCTTATCTGTCCTTCATATACAGGGAACTTGCTAAGTATGTCATAAGATGCGGTCGTCAATAATAGAAGGATAAGCGTGAGATCTAGTGCTATTACGATACCACGCTCTAAAGTCTTCACAATATCCCCAAATCATGGTATATGAAACATATTTTAAACTCGTCTTCACGCCGAGCTTAAATATATTTCATAATCCCTCCTTAAGGGGACTTTACGTGAGTAATAATAATGTAGAGAAGTCATTGGAAATACTTCGCGGTGAATATCTAAAACTTAAGCATGAAGTATCAGAATTAAGGAAAAGTGTATCTCGTATGGAGCGATTACTTGATAATATCACTAAATTCGATACCGAGTACCTTTACCTGAGATTAAAGAATTACGTTAACCTATATGTCAATATGACATTGAGAGGAGGTGTTAATTATCATGACAGTAAAGAGGACGTTAAATGAGATAGTCGAAGTAATGATAAATAACAATATTCCTCTCAGCTCGATTAAGAACGTGCTCCTAGACCTAGGTTTCCCAAGCGATAAAGTAGAGAAAGTAATCGAAGCATATAAATTCATGGAGCGACAGATTGAATCTGAAGGTCAGGAAGTCAATGGGAATGAGGGAATAAATAGTTCTCCAAATGATAATCCCTCTAGAGAAAATGATGGTTTAGGCTCAGACCTACGAGCTAGCCTAATAACCTTAGAGAGCGAGCTAAAGCGCCAGAAAGAAGTAATAGACAAAATAGAGCAGGAACTTATGAAGTCTATTATCGAAATTGGTGAGCTCAAGAAACGATTGCATGCATTAGAGGAAACTAGGGCGTCAAGGAACATAGAACAGGAGGTAAAGGCATTGAAGGCACGATTAGATGCACTCATCGACATCATCATAGATAACGCGCCAGCACTCATTGAGGAGTTCAAGAGGAGAGGTCTAAGGTGAATTACGAGTTATTCATTAGTAATAAAGGTTCAGAAGCCTATGCCATAATCGAACTTACCAGGCGCGATTATCCTATACTGACGTATCTAATTCACGCGCTAAAGAGACTTCTCATCAGAAACAAGCGTCTCTTCGAGAAACTTCGCCATGTGCAGATTAAGTTAAACAATACGGAGGTAGCTGTTGATCGAGAACTAGTAAGCGCTGTAAAGGACTACGTAGAGAGAATTAGATATTGTGAAATGGTGATTAGAGAGCACGGTACGAGAGAGAGTTCATTACTCTCCTACGTATTCGGCGTATCTCCTTCCCTTGGCCTTGCTTATAGAGATCCCCTAACTACGATAGTTGTTCTTAAGAAGTATGGACGACTTGGTATGGAACTTGCCCAAAATCTCCAAGGATCCCCTTTAATAACTATGCTTTCCTCTTCATTGTTTTCTCTGGTAAGAGATGGTGGTATGCCATTAAGTACGTACAAGCTACTTGATAGCTACGAAGTAGGCCCCTTCGTTATTACAATATATAGGGACGTGAGATTACATATCCCTATACACTGCTATCATGTTGATTTACTCGATGAGATAAAATCCAATATCCCTCTACTATATAACGTTGAAAGGGATCTTATTAAGTGGTTAAAGGAGGCAAACTCGCTAGTTAATAGTAGTACACTTAATGAGCTCATTGAAGTCCTAAAGGATAAATGCGCTGAGCTAATAGAGAGTAAAGGCATCCCCCTCGATAAACTCCATGAATGTAGCCTATACTTGGCGTTTAAGGTAATTGGCATAGTAAAGTTTCTTCCCTTCTTACTTGATGAACATGTAGAGGAATTTTATTTAGATAAGCCAGGACGTAATGTCTATCTTGACCATAATCGATGGGGTCGTTGTGAAGCTACAATTCGAATATCCGATGATGATATAGAAGCCTTTCTTACACACATAAGGTTGGAAGGCCGTAAGGAAATAAATGTACTTTGTCCCTCCATAAAGGAGGACCTTAAAACAAAGTACTTTCATGTACGTGTCAGCATCGACATACCACCGCTGGCTATTCAGGGTGTCTGCATTGATGTGAGGAGATATAGAAGGAGTCCCTTTACGCTAAGTGAACTTATAAGTCTAGGTACTCTTGATATAGATACCGCTGCCTATTTGCTCTTAGCCATTAGGCATAGAAGAAATATCTTAGTCCTCGGCGAACCTGGTAGTGGAAAGACAACTTTACTTAATGCTCTTGATCTCTGTACTCCCTGCTATTGGAGGAAGATATACGTAGAGGATGTTATTGAAAGCATTGATCAAAGCAGATGGAATATGCATCAGGTAAAGTTCAAAGTGCGTACTTACGAGGACGAGAAACGCGGTGAAATGGCCGGCTCATCTAAGTATGATGAGATTATCAAGTTACTTCATAGAACCCCCGATTACGTGATATTGGGCGAGGTTCAAACAAAGGATCACGTCAAAGCTTTATTCCACGCACTTGCTACAGGTATACGCGGTATTGCAACAACACATGCAAATGATATAGAGGGCCTAATTGTTCGATATGTAGAGCTATACGATATTCATCCTTCAAACATAGCGCTAGTAGATCTATTCGTTTTAATGACTAAGTTAAGGCGAGTAAATAGAATTCGTCGTTATGTGAAAGCTATATATGAAATCAGATGTGCTAAAGAATATTCCAATATCCTTGATAACATACTAATGGTTTACAGAGGGCTTCCTAATAGGAGATTTATCTCAATGGTACCGTTTGAGGAGAGGCCTTTAGTTAATAAGATAGTTCAAGATGAGGGAATAGAGGAGGAAGTCATAGTAGCTGAATATATGACGTACAAATCTATATTATCAGAAATGACTTCAAAGGGCATCACCTCAGTTGATGACTTTATCCAATTCTTCAATAAGAAGGTGGCAATACTCGAGGGGAACAAATTTGTAAGGGTGGAATCATGAACTTACCATCGCTATATAAAGTCGCATCGAGACCCTTACTCTTAGTGCTCAAGAAACGGAAGATGCAAGTTGACTTGAAGCTAAATAAAGCTATCAGATACCTTAACTGGTCTATCTCTCCCCACGAAGTGATATATGGTAGCCTCATTCTAGCATTACTATTAGGCTGCTCTATAGCTATGGCATTATATATGCTCCTTCGCTCCTTAATGCTATCTCTATGCATAGGCATGATTATCACGCATATATCCTACAAATTCCTCTATGAGGAGCCGTTAAGAAGAGCTGAAGCCTTATCGATGGCTAGACTTAAGATGCTCGCTCCTCTCGTGGAGACGCTAATTGTCAAAGGGAAAGTTGATGCCTTACAACTCCTTATGGATATCGGTATACCTCCTACTGACCTCATATCCATAAGACTAGGTTGCTCACCAGAACGCATACTCTTGAGATTATCCGAAATGGAATTAAATCCTATAATAGCAAGAATTGAAAGAACCCTTGCTAAACTGTTCTCTAGGGGTGATTTTGCTCAGCATGAAGCCAAGTTCCTTTACTTAGAGGCTCTTAGATCTTTAAGTAACATATTAAGACAAAACATTGAACGTGTAGACGTTCTACTTACAATGATGATCTCATTAACATTCTTTATACCGTTACTGATAGCATTACTCTCCATATTCTTTGGGATGAACGAACTCCTCTTAGCTGTAGCAATAATATTTTACGCTACCTTACTGAATTTCATCTCTAGAAGCATATCTAGGAGGTTTAGAATATGAGAAAAGCAATACTCCTCCTAACCCTTATTTGTATATTCTTGTTTCTAGAGGTTACTTTCAAATTCTCTGAACCTTGGAAACTCGTGGTACTTCTCTCTTTACTCATACCTCTAGTCGTAGAACTAAAGGACGTATATGCTAACGCGAGGGAATCAGCTGAGGAACTATATAAGATAAAGGACTTTGAGCGATTATTATCATCTCTCGTGGTTCTTATCGAATATGAAGGCAATATTGAGCGTGCATTAATAAAACTTCCTCATACGATCGACAGTAACAACAAATTTCATGGCCTATTACTTGACCTGAGATCCTTTATTCTAAGGGGTCTTACGCCATCGGAATACCTAATTACGATGAGTAAGAAGGAGAAAGGATTCCTTAAAATATCCTTAAGGGAATTAGGAATGATACTGTCTAAAAGCACGAACGTCGTAGAGGATCTCAATCGCCTCTTAGACGTAGTCAGGCGGTATAAAGCAATACTTGAGGATTACTATAGCTTGCTTGAGGCTCGTCGCATAAAGGCTAAACTACTGTCTATAATAAACGCTGCATGTATGGCGATCTTTGCCATCGCGGGATCTCTTCTATCCTCTTTATCTCATAATATAGGCGGACTCTTAGGAACCTTAGGCTTCAATGAAACACGTTTTATAATAAACATTCCTACAGTGAACGCTCTTGGTTCTATTAATGGTGCCACTATGACAATAGGATACCTCTGTCTCTCCATTCTTTCCTCCTTCTATATGGCGTGCTCTATGAGAGATCCAAGACCTCTTAGCTATATAGTCCTCTCAATCACCACTTACGCATTAGTATACCTCGTTTTTTCTAGCCTTATCCTTTAGCCGGGTTTAAATACATTTCTAATACCCCCATATCTCGGTGTGAGACTATGATCAAAATACTCAAGAGATTAAAGTATCTAATAAAGGATGTTCGTGCATCGCCTTTAATAGAAGAGGGTATGCTAATAGGCTTATCTCTAATAACTCTAACGATGTTACTATCCATGGTAACTGGAATCTTTGGAGGTCTTAAAGGACTATTCGGTCAAGCGCAAGGTGGAGCGACATCCCTTTTTAATGAGATAGCTCAGCAACTTGATAAAATCTGGCAATACATAGTCAACTTATTCAAGTAATTGAGGTCACGGTGACGTAGTACATGGAGACTAAGTCACCTAGGGAACTACTACTTGCAACTTTTTTACTAATCTTAGTACTTGTAATCTATGTCAGACCATATCTTGCCTCGTTTCTAGTGAGCTATAGTATTGTTAAGGATATGCTTAAGACATTTTCTCACTTCTATCAACTTAACGTGGTAGTAGGCCTCATAGTAATGTCGTTGTTTTTCACAACAGTTCTAGTTCTATACAGAAGATTAAATAATCCCTTTAATGGGACGATTAAAGTTGGGGATTTCTGGCTTGCACTACCTAATAAGGTAATCGGTTGCATAACATTACGTGGCGAATTACTAATAGAGAACGACAAGGCTATAGCCTCCTTAGAGAATAGACTTGAAAGCTTCTTTCAAGCACTCAGGAATTCAGGTGTAACGTATACTCTCTTCGTAAGCGATTATGAAAAGAACGATGCTTATAAGACAATACTTGGCATAGTCGTTATATGTAATAACTTAGATGAGCTAAGGGAGAATTTGTATAAAGTCAAAGCCGGAATTGAGGCTACGTTACCAGAGCTTGAAGCAGTAATGTTAAGTGGGCGTGAAATCCTTAAAATCATTAGATACTCGTTAATCCCTCTTATTCTAGACTCGAAAAAGCTTCATATCAATACTAGTAAGAGTGTATTAAAACACCTCACTACTGCGTGTTTAAGAGGAATGAAAAGGACCTCTTATAAAGGTCTGGAAGTGTGGTATTTACCCAATAAGATGGATAGGAGCAATCATAATAACAGGATATATCTTGGTCAGGTAATCGCGGATAACAAGGAGATAGCACCATTTTACATAAGCCTTCATGATATATCTTCTCATATAGCCATATTTGGTACAACTGGTAGCGGGAAAACTACGACGGCTAAGACTATAACCTTAAGGCTCCTTAAGAAGGGCATAGGTGTTCTAGTCCTAGACTGGCATAACGAATATTCTGATTTATTAGACGTGACTGAAGGCACCATTTATAGATTAGGGCTAGATGATGTATCCATAAATCCATTAATGCACTCCAGTGGATATAGCCTTCCTGAACACATAGACTTTGTTACGGATCTAATAAGCGACATATTTAATCTCTCTCACCCTCAAGCGTACATGTTAAGAGAAGCCCTGAAGAAGGCGTATATAAAGGCTAAACTACAAGGAAAGGTGCCAACCATAGTTGACCTAGTAAACGAAATAGAAAAATTACCCATAAAGTCTGGCTGGGATCATGAAGTAAAGACAGCACTTTTAAGAAGACTTAAATTACTTACTGAAGGTCCTATAGGTAAGGCACTTAATGGAAGGCATGTAATTAAGGTTGAAGATCTGCTCACTCAAGGACTTGTTATAATTGAATTAGGGCATATAAGAAACGTATATGCAAAACAACTCCTAGTTTTCTCTATATTGAAGATGATATATGACTACTATGTCGGAAGACGTGAGATCGTGAATAAGGTTAGGCATGTCACTGTAATTGAAGAAGCATTGAATGCCACATCAATAAAAACGGAAGGCCTTCATATAATAGAGAGGATGTTAAGTGAGCTGAGGAAATATGGAGAGAGCTTAATCATAATCTCGCAATCCCCTACAGACATTCCCTCTGGCGTATTGAAGAATACTTCTGTTAAGATAGTACATGCATTAAGGGAAGGAAGGGACGTAATGACGATAATCAACTCGCTTGGTCTAGATAAGAAGTATGTCGAAATATTTCATGCACTTAATACAGGCGATGCAATCCTTTATGCGCCTAGCCTCATACGTCCCGTATTACTTAGAGTAAAGCCGGAGCTCTTCGAGAAGTTAGTATCGCAAGGGAATACGTCTAAGAATGCTCCTGATCTGCTCGTAATTGAGGTTCCTTAAGCATTTTTAATACCTTTCTACTAACATCTAAAGGATCCCTATATCTCCTTAACCAGTCTATAGAAAATGGCTTATATTCGTCTCTCCTCCTCCCTTTAAGTATATCAAGGATTTCCCTTACTATCGTCTTCACATCCTTACCTGTGGTATTCACTTCAACTACCTTGTTAGTACCATAATATCTCACGGCCTCATATGTTATTACACTTAAAAGTTCAGCCTCTACATTTTCTAATATCTTCCTAAGTTTCCAGCCTCTCTTAATTAGCCTCTTAGCCATCTCAATAGGATCTAGTCTTAAGACAATAACTAACTTTACCATAGACTTAGGCAGGATATCAGGTATCACAGAATCAACTATGACATCCTCCTTTATCGTCCTTATAAGCGTGCTCCTAAGTACATTTACGTCCACGTCGTATGTGTCGCTCTCTGGGTCATATATCCCTAAATTATGAGAGGATACTACCTGGGCCACATTAAGCCAAGGGATCCTTAATTCATGAGATAGAGCTTTCGCTATAGTAGTTTTCCCTACTCCTGGAGAGCCCGTGATTAGTATACATCTAATTAGCATCAATCCTCCAAGTAGCAACTATGAGTTTTTAGCTAATAATGTAAACAAAAATAATCAAATAAATTCTAGCAGTAATGAATTGTAAAATTTAAATTGTTTTTACTCAGTTGATGTCTCCTCCTCTTCCTTACCCTCTTCCTTTCCTTTCTTCTCTTCAGTTCTTGAAGCAGCGATTATATCGTCTATTCTTAGTATTAATGAGACTGCCTCAAGTGCTGACTTTATAGCCTGTAATTTAACGCTTACTGGCTCTAGTACTCCAAGAGCTACCATATCATCTACTTTGCCATCGAATACGTTCACACCATACTTCCAGCCATCAGCCTTCTCGTGTGCCGCTCTAAGCTCCGTTATTATGTCTACTGGATCTAGACCTGCGTTCTCCGCTAGTGTCCTTGGAATTACCTCAATGGCATTTGCAAACGCCTCAATTGCTAGTTGCTCTCTTCCTCCAACCTGTGCAGCATACTTCCTAAGCTCCTTTGCGATCTCTGCCTCTATAGCTCCACCACCTGGTACGACCTTTCCATCCTCTATAGCATCTGCAACAACACTTACTGCATCAGTTAACGATCTCTCTGCCTCATCTACGAACTTCTCAAGACCACCTCTTATTAGTATTGTGACTGCTCTTGGATTCTTGCAACCTTCAACAAACACCATTCTTTCCTCTGCTACCTTCCTCTCTTCTACTAGTTCTGCATATCCTAGATCCTTCTCAGTTAAATCGTCGATATTGGTAACTATCCTTGCTCCAGTTGCACGAGCTAACTTCTCCATATCACTCTTCTTAACTCTCCGCACTGCCATTATGCCGAACTTAGCTAGATA
>QMSL01000044.1 GCA_003649665.1 Thermoprotei archaeon
ATCCCCCCATAAGGCGCTCTTTGAGGTGTATGATACAAATATCTCTCCAGTAGATATGAGAAATACTACATTACGCCCCCTATTACCGCCAGTGTCCATAACATCTATTTGAATACCTTTTGCCCGTAATGTCTCTATAGCTTTTTGTACATTCCTCTTACCTACATCAAACGTTTTATTGAAACCGAAAATATTAGCGCCTCCAATTACAGCGGCACGAAGACTAAAGGGACTCGAACCATATTTCATGAGGGCACTAATCATGTCGGTTACGGCAACGCTTACATATTTACAATCATTCATATTATTAGGAGATCTAGGTTCAGGTAACATACAGTGAGAAAGAGATCCTAACTTCCTAATAGGATCATAGAGAATTATACCAACACAGCTACCTAAAGCCCATGTTGCTAATGATGAAGGGCTACGGGCGACAGCATATTCTCCTATGCCGACAGATATAGAGTTACGTCTTAACTGATAATTTATTTTAGAAACGAATCTTAATTTTAGCTTCTTTAACTTCATCGATTATTACCCCTTAGGGACTTTGGAGGATAACATTAACACTATATCTGCTGTATGCTCATGGCCGTCTAACTCGAGGACAGTATGGAGGATAAGAACGTTTGTATCTCCTGATAAAAGGCTTTTATGAAGTTGCTTAGGAATGGCTGTTACTATATCGATAGCTACCGATGGAGACTCGTAGCGTACTGATGTTTTGAAAAGCTTACTAAGTTCCTGAATTAGGTTACCTATAATGATCTCAGCTATCTCCTTGAGCATATCTACTTCTAAATCTATTGAAAGGTCTTCTTCGTGCATGTAATCTCCATAATTCATCAGTACGAAATCCAATAGGTGATCAACTAAATCGTAGTCAATTATTATGATTAGTATGAGGCCGTTAAGTCCATCCTTCACTTTTGCGACAATGCCGACCGCTTGATCTTGTATCTCTCGAATTCTCTTAAAAAACCCACTAAGGGTCATTAGTGATATACCTTGAATTTTACCTCTTACTTCAGCATTTACTAAGAGCGATATTGAATCAGTAGCTCGATCCATGGCGTTTTGACAGGCATGTTGAAGCATGCTAGCGAAGTCTCTCATTGGACATCATCACCTCCCGAATAAGGATGATCGGATTGACTATAAGACAGACACTACCATCTCCTAGTATGCTTACGCCGTGAAGTCCAGGCAATCTTATCAATGACCTATCAACGCTTTCTACGACAACATCTTCCATTCCTAGTATCTTCGTCACGGATATGCCTATGTACTTCTTATTATCGGACTTTAAGATAATTACATACTTCTCGTTACCAGGCACATTCAGAATGTTCGATAGACTATATATCGGCACTATAGTGTCCTTATATGGCATGATCATAACATCACCATACATGTTGACCTTACTCGGGTTGAACCCAGTTATGAAGTCTATAAGCGATGTGGGAATTCCAATCTTTATACCTCCTTCATCTATTATGAGAACTTTCAGAATGACCATGCTCATTAGTATCTCACTCATGGGAACTTTGAGCGTTATTCTAGTGCCTTTATCTCGTTCGCTCCATATGTCAAGGGTGCCGCCTAAGCCCTCGATCTTGTTCTTTATAGCGTAAAGGCTCATTTCATGATCACTAGCTGAAGAACTGCTAGAGAAGCCTGGCAAAGTCACTAACATCAACGCCTCTTTATGGCTAAGGCTGTTAACGACCTCTGGGATAACTAAACCCTTCTTTACGGCGATTTCTTTTACTAAGTCGACATCTATGCCCCTACCATCATCTTCTACTGTTATTATTACGTAGTTGCCCTCCCTCTCGGCTATCACTTTTATAGTTCCAACCCTTGTCTTTCCCTTTCTCAAACGCTCTTCTGGGGCTTCAATACCATGCTTTATAGCGTTCTTTATCAGGCTAACTAGGGGATTTATCAACTCATTTAATATATGCCTGTCAACGGATATCTCTCCGCCTTCCAGTATTAAATCTACCTCCTTGTTCATGCTCTTAGCTAAGTCACGTACTAGACTGGGAAGTGAGCTGAATATATTATTCAAAGGTACGAGCCTTATGTTCATGATTACGTTACTTAACTCGTTTACTACCTTATCTAGAGCTATTAGAGAATCACGGATTGCACCCATATCTGCTAGATTAAGTGAATTTAATGCACGATTTCTAGCAATGATGAGTTCACGTGTTAGATTAAAGAGTTTGTCTAATTCTTTTACCTTTACCTTTATTTCCTCCATCTGCCCAAGCAATAACGTCTTCTCCATCTCTTCTTCCTTCTTAGGCTCCCTTTCTATTATGGAAAGTATCTTAGAGAGACCAGTTTCCTCAATGCTTGCCTTTGATAAATCCTCCTCCTTTATTCCAAGGGTTTTAAAGTCTAATGGAGATATTTCCTTTATCGAGATAGAATCAGTCTTCTTTAATACTTCGTCCAATGCCTTATGTAGTGAATTCTCATTTACATGAGCTACTAATAAGAGTATTTGATCGCTGGGAACTCTTCCCGCTAAAATATCCTTTCCACTTGGAATCGATTTTATGAAGATGCCTTGTTCGTTTATCTTCTTAAGAAGCATGAAGAAATAAAGACTCAGTATCGAGGTCCTCTTCGTAGTTAAGACTATTTTAAATAGGGAAAGGCCCTTACGTAATGCCTCAACTAACACTTTTCTTTCGCCATTAGTAAGATGAAGCGCCCCTGGCGCCTTACTTGATCTCTTTTTTCGCTTTTTACGTGACTTCGACTTAACCGTTACTTGAGAGTGAGACAGAACATGGTTTATTTTCTTTACTAAGGATTGAGGGATCTTTAGCTCGCTATTCCTCCTGAGGGATGCTAATAACACCATTAATGTATCGTTAATTTCAAGGAGCAGATCAATTAATGACTCATTTATTTTAAGTTTACCACTTCGACTAGCTATTAGTATCTCCTCAAATGCACGTAATAACTTAGCTATTTCAGTGGCGTTAGCTATGTTCGCGGATTCCCCTAGCGTATGTACTAAACGAGACAGTTTATCTAATATACTCACGTCATTGGGTTTCTTCTCCAGCTCCAGCAGTAGGCTATTCATTCGTGAGACTACGTCCTTTGCCTCGTCAACGAACTTTACCCTGTAATTATGTCTTTCAACTGGATCCATATTCATTACATACACCTCCTTTGCATGAACTTCAATCTTATAACTCTCTCAAGCTCTCTTGGGATAAGATAATATGGGAGAATAAGGTCGGCTACGCCCAACTCTATGACGGCTTTAGGCATTCCATATACAGTAGAAGTGCGTCTATCCTGTACTATTACAAAACCTCCATGTTTCTTTAATAAAGAGCAACCTTGAGCTCCATCCGAGCCTAATCCAGTAAGGATAACGGCTATGCTTCGAGATCCCGCATATTTAGCAAGACTAGCTAGCGTGACATCTATCGATGGTTTCACTCCATGTACTTTAGGACCATTTACAAGACGAACTGTAAGAGTATCCTCCTTAGGTTCTACTATCATGTGTTTATCGCCAGGAGCTACGTAAACATGGCCATTAAGAAGAACGTCGCCATCTTCTGCTTCCTTCACCTTAAGAGGGCTTATCTCATCTAAGCGCTTAGCGAAATCCTTCGTGAAAGGAGGAGGCATGTGTTGAACTATGAGTATTGCACTAGGTATGTTGGGATTGAGCTTAGATAAGATGTAACTAATTATGGGAGGACCTCCAGTGGATGCGCCTATTACCGTAATCACATCTACAAGAGACGTATTCTCCGGTTTTCTCGCAGAACGTACAAACTTAGCTAAATATCCTACAATAGGTTGTATACTAGCAAAGAGCGAGAGAATTAGGATTTGACTAATAATTTCACACGCGAATCCATTTAGACTTAAGAGAGTATGCATGGCTTCCGATATCAACATGATGTGAAGAGTATGAACATTAAATTTCTTGATGATAACTAAAAGACCTCTTGTTATAAGGAAACTGAATGCTGTAATTAAAGAAACGCTATTGAGGAGATTTGGTCTACGAGCTAGAAGCCCTTGGACTTGACTTACTTGCATATTTCTCATCTCCTAAGATATTGTAAAGTACTTCCTTCAAGACGTTAGGACGAAAAGGCTTTATGAGATAACCGAGAGCGCCTTTTTCCAATGCCTTCTCCACAAGGTCTTCACGACCTAAAGTACTCACGACTACAACCTTAGCGTTTGGATCTTTAGACCTTATTTTATCGATAGTTTTTAATCCCTCGTTATTGGACATACTAATATTTAAGAAAATAAGATGAGGATTATATTGGAAGTATTTCCTTACAGCATCGTCATTATCGTATGCTTCTATGATTTCAGCATTCCTTCCAACATCAGTACTCTTTATGAGACCTCTGAGAACTAAACGAGAGAACTTTGAAGGGTCAGCGATGAGAATCCTTAGTGGCATTGATATGCACCTCTTATTATGCTTTAGGCGCACTTAGCTGTACCTCACCTACGGACTCCTTAATCATGTCGATTATCCGTTCAGCATCCATGACCATTATCAGACTCTCATTGAGCTTTAATATCCCTGTGATAATGCCTTGAGATGTGAAGGGAGCTTTTTCAATATCGCTAGAAGGCACTCTGACAACGCCTACTACTTGATCGACTAAGAATCCTATGTGGAGCCCTGGAGTATCCACTATTATGATGTTTTTCATTTTCGTTTCCCTTTTCTTGCTTATATTTTCACCGTTATGAAGCTCTAGCAGCTCTGCTAGATTAATTACTAGGACGACTTGCCCTCTTAGATTCATCAATCCTTCTATGAATGATGGTGCTTTGGGAAGTTTCATGCAATTCCTAAATAGCACTACCTCTCTAACTTGGTGTACGTCGATTCCACATAATACATTACCTATGTAGAATGTAACTATCTGTCTTTCGCTAGCAGGCATTTGTCTTACCCTCCTTTATAACTTAAAGCGATCAATCGCCTTTTGAACTTCCTCTGCTAACTTCTTAAGCTCTTGTGCGGTACTAGCTAATTCCTCAGCTCCAGACGAGAGTTCTTCAGTTGCGCTACTTACCTCCTCTGCTGCAGATGCGTTTTCTTCAGCTACTGATGCGAGGGTGTTTATCATATCTTTCATTGGCTCGGTTAATTTTATGTGGTCATCAATGGAATCCCTGATATTCACTACCTTCTTGCTTAGCTCGTTGATATCATCTACTATCTTGGCGAGAGTATTAAGGGCTACCGATACGCCCTCATTTGATTGAGTAACTGCTCTTTCAACATCTTGCATTCGTTTTACTGACTCATCTATGAGGGCTTGTACCTTAGAGACCAGTTCGCCTATTCTCTCTGCACTCTTGCGGCTGTTTTCAGCTAACTTTCGTATTTCATCTGCTACTACAGCAAATCCCCTACCAGCTTCGCCAGCTCGGGCTGCTTCTATCGCTGCATTGAGTGCTAAGAGTGAGGTCTGATCGGCTATATCCTTGACGTTTGTTGTTATGTTACCAATGGTTCTGCTTACATCGACTAGTTGTGAAACCATGTCCATTAGATTCTTTAACGTATCGGCGGTGGTTTTAATAAGTGATTGTGCTTGTCTACCTTGTTCTGCGCCTTGTTGACCTAGACTAACTAGGTTACTCATTGCCTCCCCTAATGCATTACTCTCGTTCTTTAGTTCGCCTAGTCTTTTCACCATAGTATTGATGACGTTATTTAGCTCGTTAACACGTTGTGATGTCTCCTGGGCTCCTTTCGCAACGCCTTGAGTCGCCTGGGCAATTTGTTGAACGCTGCTATTGAGTTCTTCGCTCATGCTACTAAGGTTCTCAGCTGCTGTGAGAACCTTTGCATTGGCATCATTAATCTTGACTACAAGCTCTTTAATGCCTTCTACCATCTTCCTAAAACCTTCTATTACGTCCCTCATTTCGCCAATAGCTCTACCTTTTAAATTGTCCAGCGAAACTCTTAGATCACCATCAGCTACTCTAGCTATTATGTCTTTAAAGTCGCTTAGGAACGTTTGATCAAACTTCGTCTCCTCAAGCGCTACTGCAGTACCAGGATTATCCCTACCCGTAGGCGCCATACGTGTCATACCTCCCGCATCCACGTTGAGATAGAAGCGGGCACTTTGTTAAACATGTCGAGGGATAACCATAATATTGAACTATGCGTGTTGATGTGCTGGTTAGTTAAATGTACCCTTACTCCTCCGAACTTTATTTCGTAAATGCTTTAACTCGCTCTCAAGTTCAAGCAGTAATTTTACTAGAGAATCTTCATCCTCAGTGCTTTCGTCTTTGGTACTTGATACCTCAGAATTCTCTTTAGATGCTATGTCAATGAGTTTCTTCAACTCCTCACGCCTATCTCTTTCAGGAGGCTGCTTCTTAACAAATTGTTGTACTTTCTTTGATTCATCAGATTCTAGTTGCTCTCCCTTCATTCTAGGTGGCTTACCTGATTTAGAACTGGTGGATTTAATGGATGCCTTAGACTTGGATTCTCTTTCTTTCTCCTTGTCTAAGCTTTTTGACTTCTCTACAACCTTCGAGATAGCCCTTGAGGCATGTACTTTAATTGAATGTCCCTTAGGTGTTATTTGCGCTTTTGTCTCTTGCGTAGATTTTTCCCTCTCCGTTCCCTCCGACATCATTACTTTAGCAGCTTTACATTCATTTCTAGATGCTCTCGTGGATTGTCGTACGTATATTAATGATATAGAGCTGGAGAGGAAACTGAAGTTCGTGAAGACTATTATAGAGGCAAAGGACGAGATCAACATTATAAGGGACCATACCTTATCGGAACATACAATTATAATTCGTGAGAGAACGCAAATAAAGAAGAGGAGCGCTAGTAACCTTAGGATTAAATCTCTCTTTGCGATTCCTATACTTATGTGAACATCGTCCGGGTTTAGATTACATGAATTTAAGGATAATGCCCTATGAATTGAATTGAGGTAGCAACTCAACATGTTGTCATACTTAAGTAAGAACAGCAAGAGCATTAATGAGCTTACCATAAGTAAGAGAGCTAATTTTAGCGTTTCTGGAACCCTTATCAATCCAATCACCTTAAGGCTTAAAGCTACTATGAGGAGCAGTATACCGAAGTTTCTTTTCACCAGAGAGCTCTTGACTTCAACTTGTCTGAGCTTTCGTACAATATCCTCTGGTAATTTCGATGTCCTAAGTATGCTACTAACCATGTCGCTAAACATATCGGATATCGCCATGTAGTATAACAGAAGGATGAAGGCTAAAGATGTGGTTGTAAATACCATTAATGATAGTATCTCGATCCCTGGTGCGCCTGATTGATACAACATCACGATTGTCAAGATTAGAGAAATGAGGAGAAGCACTGTTAGAGATAAAACTCCCTCCTCTAAGGGTCGCCAGAATTTAACCAATTGTACCTTCTTCATTTTTGCTTTCATCCATATCCCCTCACATGAACGTTAATGAATATAAGAACCTAGAGACTAGATCGCATATGATACGATAACATAAGCAACTAGAGAATAGGAAAAGACCCATGTAAAATAGAAGCGTAAACCTTGAATCTCCTTCGCTAGCGTATATTGCTAATGTGTTATTTAACGATATTACTACTATCATTAACAGGAAGTAAAAGTCCACAAAGGAGATTGGGGGAATAAATAGGAATTGAACTATAGTAGATATGAGGCTCATATATTGTGTGAGAAGCTTAAGGAATGCACTCACTACACCAAGAACTGCCGACATAGTTATATGAAGTGGTACCACTAGGCCTTTCAAGTATGATACTATCTGATATCTACGCCTCCTAATGGCTATATATTGCGAGTAAAAGGATTCCAAGAGATCAGCTACTTCTTCAATATCCCCACCGCTATGTAATGTATCAACGAAGATTTCGTTAATACGCCTTATTAATTCACTGGAGACCTCTGCCTCAAATGATGACCAAGCGATCTTAGGCTCGATTCTAAGGTTTAATTTAGCAAATAAACGTTTAATCGGCTTATTTAGGGGACCATAATTTACTAAGAGGATATCCTTAAATCCTACAGTTAGAGGAATGCCTGCAGAACAAATCGAGGAGACTTGCCTAAGGAATGTTGGATAGTATCTTTCGCACTTCTTTACTTGATTTACATACTTACATCCTACGATTCCAGAGAAGAGTAAAGGAAGGCCTAATATTGCAATTGAGTAGGATAGATCATTGAGTTCATGAAATGTGAGTAAGAAGAATAGTGGTGAGGTAATGATTGATATCACTCCAAGAAGCTCCACTATAGTTCTCTTCCTCGGCTTTAATTTTGTCTGAGCGAGTATTCCATCTGGCCTAGCCGACTTGAATATCCCCCAAGCTACCATAAAGAGGATAGAGGATATTACCATTACCATGAGGATCATCATTGGCAAGAGCATTTCAAATGATAACATTAACGAGGATAGAAGGGTCGTTACGCATAAGAATGTGGTAGAGGATAATACAGCGGCATATGCATCAGATAATCTCTTAAGTTGCTCTAATCGACGTTCACTAGAGTCAACATATTCTATCATGTAGTTCGTGTACTCTCTAGAAATAAAGTCGCTTGTTTGCTCTCCTGCACTAATCGATTGGGATAGACGTATTAAGAAAGTCTTTAATCGCTTATTAGGGACTTTATTTGCTACCTGCTCGCATGCATTAGCTTGACTGTAACGCCACGTGCTAACCAATACGACGATACTTCTCAGATATTTGGCTATATGTTTGAATATATCCTTTTCCGATGCCAATCTGAGCATCTCTATTCTTGATATTGGCGAGGTAGCTATTGAGCGAAGGTATAATAAGAAAAAAGGAAACTCGCTCTCGATATGCGAGCCATCTACTACCTTTGAGAGTTTCTGTAATGCCGATCTCAACATAGCTGACGCCTCATAGGCCTTTTATCAGAGGTTCGTCAGTTATTGCCTGAGGGCCTAGCTTAAACATAGCTTGTCTCTTTAATTTTTCGTATGCCTTCTCTAAGCCAACATTATGTATCCAGACTAGGGTTTCCCATACTTCCCAATAGTCACGTATGTTTAATTTCCGCATAAGATCTATTATCTTAGCTCTTAAGTCCAGCTCCTCATATACCTTCCTGATCTCACGACCGGATAGTCCTTTCATTATGGCGATCTTTGTCTCCAGTAGATAACTACTACCTAGACCTCTAAATTGAAACGTATCACTAGATGGTTCCCATGAGAATACTTCAATGAATTCAAACCTTCCCTCAGCAGGGTCGTATCCAAGTATTTCGTTGACCGAAAGGACTCTTCGCTTATATTTACCCGTTTCTGGATCATGTACTGCGCTTTGAATTATAACGGCG
>QMSL01000045.1 GCA_003649665.1 Thermoprotei archaeon
ACGGATTCCTTTTCACCTAACTCTTGCGCTAGTAGCTCCCGCGTGAGCCCTAGACTTTCTCGAGCTTTACGAATTCTAATATTGTAATCCTCGACTATCTCGTATTCCAATTCCTCAAGACGTGGTACAGTTCTCCTACGTGTCGGCCATGTTCTAACCTTCGTATAACTTGTAGTTGATCTTGGCACCTCCCTAACTATGTACTTGCTATAACGTTTAGCACATGTGCTACATACATTAAGTAATACTCCGTCCAAGCGAATTCTCGTGGGAGATCCTTGTATTCTTGCTCCACATAACTCACATTCCAAGTTTACACCAAAGAACTTATTGGCAGGTCGCGTAATAAACCTATTGCAATGAGAAGATCTGCTAATGAAGATGAGATATATAAGCTTAGAATATTGGCGGATTTCCTCTTTGGGTATGGCGCAGGGGACGCTCTTCTCAAAGGTAATAATATTGAAGTTGAACTTTCCAGAACGACTGGTAAGATAAGACATGTGTACGTTGATGGAACGCGTATAATGACCATACGAGCGCATGATGGAATGATAAGTCTCTCCATTGAAGGTGCTGAACGATTGAGGAGGAGATTTAAGCCTCCTAAACTCAGAGTAATTGTTCGCAGTGATGTCGTAGACTTCATAAGGAGGGGAAGAGACGTATTTGCTAAACATGTGATTGACGCTGATAGGGATATACGTCCTGGGATGGAGGTTCTAGTGGTTGATCAGAACGATGAGCTATTGGCTGTTGGAAGAGCTGTGTTAAGTGGCGAGGAGATGATACTGTTAAATAGAGGTGTAGCCGTTAGAGTAAGGAGGGGAATAAATGAGAAGGATAAGTCCAAGACAGCTGAGAAGAATGACTAAGAAACTGGGCGTTGAGATGAAGGAGTTAGAGGGAGTTACTGAGGTCATAATAAGAACGAGTGAGAAGGAAATAGTTATTGAGAACCCACAGGTTCTAATCATGAGTATCTCAGGACAAAAGGTTTATCAAGTGATGGGTGGAGAGGAGAAGGAAGTTGAGTTAGAAAGGAAGAAGGAAGTTATTGAAATAAGCGAAGAGGACGTACAACTGGTCGCCTCGCAAGCTGGAGTTAGCTTAGAGGAAGCAAGAAAAGCTCTCGAAGCGACAAAAGGAGATTTAGCAGCTGCTATAATGTTACTTAAGGGAGGTTAGTCTTCCCTATCAAGCTTTGGTAACGTAACACCTCTTTGTCCGAAATACTTACCACGATATGGGTTTAGTACAGGACTAGTGAGCTTAGCAAAGATCACATGTGCAAATCTCATGCCTCTACGCAACCTTACTGGGAATGGTGCTCCTCTTACTTCTAATGTTATCTGTCCCTTAAACCCTGCATCGATTATGGTTGGTGGAATTACCAGACCTATTCTAGCGAAAGTTGAACGTAACTCCACAAATCCCATTAAATCGTTAGGTAACTCCAAGTATTCAAGCGACGATATGAGTACATGCTCAAATGGTCTTATTAGGAATTCCTCACCCTCCTCTATTTCAAAGAAATCCCCTATGTTATATCCACCGTTCTTCATGAATTGTGTTATGTCGAATACCTTATCCGTTCTCTTAAGCCTGGCTATTTGATCTCCTATCCGGAGATCTATTCCATTCTCACGCAGTGTGCTTTCAGTGAATGGTTTAACTACTAGCCTTCCGCTTTTGATATAATTACGTAAATCGAAATCGCTTAGAATCAATGTAGTCTCCTCCCCTATAGCTAAGGCTTAAACTAATATATGTCGGTATCTCCGTAAATAATACATTCTTCTAGCTAACGGCCACTCGTCTATTACTTCGTATCGTAATGTACGTCTACCATAATGCACTATCTGCGATCCAAGAGTTGAACAAAATCTACATCTATACCTGTAACCATAATCTACTTTACCACAAACCTTACAGAACGTTATGTCCGGAGTTATGCTGAGGAGCTGTACATCACTTCGTAAGAACCTCAAGAGAAGATGTCTTAATGAGCTTTTGCTTGGTACATGTTCTCCGGTTAATATGTTAAGTATATGTCCTCCCTTAGCTAACGTATGAAGGCGACCAGCAATAGCGAAGACTTCATTAAGTGGAATGTTGACATCGTCAAGATCACATGCACTTAACACTCCCTCTCTCCTTAATGCCCGTGAGAAGAATACATCTTCATCGCCTATTGAGGTAAGACTCACGGCAATATTTATATCATACTTATCGCCTATCTCCTTAAGGTAATTATTCACGAATACTAATTCTCTTAACGATAGATCTAAAGCCTCCCTCAATGTCGTCTTGCCGAACAGCATAGAACATGCATCAATTAATCCGACGAAATTGATTATATATATGAAATTCTCTTCTACCCCCACAACATTCCTAACTATTCTCCTTAGCCTTTTAGTAATATAACTATGTTTTAACTTAAAGGTACGCGCTATGAGATCCATGTACTTGTAAAGTTCGTTAAGGAAGACGTCATTATCGTTGTGTGAGCTCATCGCTACCTTCAGCACGTTAATTGATATCACATCTGATATTACGATAGGAGCTACGATTCCCTTGTCCTCAGCTGTTGTCGTTAAACGAAGGGCTAAGTTCGAATAACTTACTATCTCATTTACCTTTTCCCCTTCATGAGCAACAATAGGCATTCCCCATCTCTTAATGCATGTTAATAAATCATTGAAAATGCCTAACGAAGGGCTATCCTTATTAAGTCTCACTACTAAAACACCGTTAAGTATCCACTGTCCTCTCTCCTCCCCTAGTATCCTAAAGACATGTTTCATTACCTCTAATGCC
Source organism: Thermoprotei archaeon (assembly GCA_003649665.1). Taxonomy (GTDB): domain Archaea; phylum Thermoproteota; class Thermoprotei; order QMSL01; family B3-G16; genus B3-G16. Next base: position 2,821 of record QMSL01000045.1, read on the forward strand.
TCTTTCTCATAATCCCCGAGTCCTACTTTAATAACTTCCCTCATGGGATACATATCCATAATTAGTGTAACCTGCGTTCCGTTATGGATGAACGCTGCATAAATTAATTTAAGTAATGTTCTCATCATCATCTTTACATGTTCCTCGTTATATCTCGAGATGAGTGGCGCTATTATGTAGTTAAAGTGATCTATGATTTGATCTCCTGAAACTAGCCTACTATTGCGTTTAAGTACATTACATATTAGGGTGAGTAAATCGGAGAGATCTTTATCACCTAACGGCATATTCCTTACGAAATTAGTGATAGGATACCTTATGCTTACTACCTTAAGTGGCCACTCATAAGTGTTGTAAATGCGTATTGTTCCATTTATGTGAAGTCGTAGTACTTCGCTTGGTATGACTCTTGAGAATGTATATTCCTTAAACATGACCCCTCCAAGTATATATGCGTTCATATCTTCATTCTCTAGGATCCTCTCCATAATGGAACATGGAACTGCTATCAGAAAGATTTTATCACAATATTCTGGATATCCCGCTTCGTTAAATGCCTGATACATCGCTACGTAAAGCTTAACAATTGATGATACGTCACTTCCAATCTCGTCAAACTTCTTCATGACAACGCCACTTACCTCGTTTGCAATACGCCTCGGTATTCCTACCTTCTTAACTAAGACCTCACGAATTCCCTCTTCACTAAGTTTAATGGGATATTCTCCTATCGGATCGTAAATTATTTTCGTAGTCCTTTCGCCTTCTACTGAGATCTTTTTCAATGAAGTTATTATATCTCTACCTAGCTCCGTAATGTGATATACTCCAGATTTTGGATCCTTCCTCACTAGCCCTGCGTTAATTAACTTTTTCAAATGGAAATGAAACTTCCCTGCCTCATCCTTCTTTAAACCTAGTCTATTCAACATATTGCTAAAGTTTAGAGGTCCCTCCTCATTGAGTATATTAAGTATGTTGAATCGTACAATGTTTGCGAGAGCCCTAATTACCTCTATTTGTGTCCTCGCCTGTACATCATTAGACACTAAGAACCACCAAGGTGTCGTATCTAAATAAGTCTTACGCGATATTTAGCCTTTATCTTCGCACTTACTAATATCATAAAGGGGAAATGTTTTGCTCGTTAGAGTACATGAATACCTCTTAATAGTACACCCTACAATATATCGTCCAGGCGATGATACAATTGCTATGATTGATGCTATACATAAGGAAGTAAGGAAACTTTCACGAAGAGAAAAGGCTCTTGATATGGGCTGTGGATGTGGTATACTTTCTCTAATATTAGCTAAATACTTTAAGAAAGTTATTGCGGTAGATGTAAATCCACTTGCAGTTAAGTACACCATATTGAACGCTTACATAAATGGTTGTAGAGAGAGAATAGTTGGTATCTGCAGTAATTTATTCAACAAAGTGAATGATATAGACTATGATATGATAACGTTCAATATCCCTTACCTAATAGGCGCCCATCCTTACGATCTAGCATATAGTGGCACAATCGATCTAGTTAAGAACTTCCTTAAAGAGGCTTCCTATCGCATCTCCCAAATAGGAGTCATATTATTTACGTGGCGATTGCCTATCTTAGCTGAGAGCATGTGGTTTAAAATAATTAAGGATTTATTAAGAACTGTAAGTCTACGGTGGGACATCGTGGTAAATAGGGAAGTTTCTGATGAGAGAATAATTGTGATAAAAGCTATGAGGGGGTGAAGATTATGGGAGATCTCGACGTTAGGGTAATCTTCGTAGAGCCCCTCTACGAATTAAATATAGGGTATATTGCTAGGGTAATGAAGAACTTTGGCTTTAAGGAATTATATTTAGTAAATCCTCAAGTAAAGCTAGGTATGCAGGCTAGGATGATGGCAACCCATGCTCAAGATATACTGAATAGTGCTGTTATCGTTAAAGAACTTGATGACGCTATAAAGGATGTTGACTTTCTGATAGGAACTACAGGTAAGCCTGGTAAAGATCACAATGTAGAGCGTGCTGCAATAACACTTTCGGAATTCATCTCGCTTATAGAGGAGTCTAAAGTGTTCGGAAAGCTAGGTATATTGCTAGGAAGGGAGGATCATGGCCTTCCTAACGAAATCCTTGAAAGATGCGATATAGTAGTTACCATTGAGGCAAACCCTGAATATCCTATACTTAACGTATCACATGCGGCAGCTATAATCCTCTACGAGATATATAAATGTAAGGTAAGAATCCCACACTTTATACATGAAGCAAAGGGGGAGGAAAAGGAACGTCTCATAAAGTTCTTTGAGCTCTTACTTGATAAGATAGACTATCCTATGGTCAAGAGAAAGCGCGTCTTAATAGCGTTTAGAAGATTACTTGGTAGAGCATTGGTAAGTTCAAAGGAAATACATGCCTTATATGGCGTATTTAGGAGGACATTATCGCTCTTAGATAAGTGCTCTGAGAAAAATTTATTTCAAGGATAGTATATTCTTAAGGAAGTGAGGTGTTTATAGAATGCCATTAAGACCAGGACGTTGCTATAGACGGATAAAAGGACCACCATATACTAGGCTTGAGTATATCTCGAGCATACCTCCTGTGAATATAGCAAAGTTCGAAGACGGTAATCCACACGGTAACTTCGATACTACATTGCATTTAGTCGTACTTGAGGATGGTCAGATCAGGTCAAATGCTCTTGAAGCTGCAAGAGTTATGGCAGTCAGATACCTCTCTACTGAAGTAGGCTCTCAGAATTACTTCTTCAAGCTTAGAGTATACCCACATCACATCCTTAGAGAGAATAAGATGATCGCTGGAGCTGGTGCAGATAGGCTCCAGGATGGTATGCGATTAGCATTTGGTACTCCCATAGGACGAGCGGCTAGGGTTAGAAGAGGGCAGGAAGTTATCACCATAAAAACATACTCGCAGTTTGTAGATAAAGCAAAGGAGGCATTAAGGAGGGCGGCGTCAAAACTTCCCATGCCATGTAGGATTATCGTCCTTAAGGAATCTGGGTGAGATCATTCAATGAATCGGGGTAAGGATAAGAAAGACCTTTATGGAGACAGAATAGAAGCCTGTATCGATATATGGGGAAGGATACTTGATGGTGAAATTAAGGAGAGAGCTGAAGCTAGAGATGTATTAGAGAGGTACTATCAAGAGCGGAACATAGAGCCAATACGAGGGAAGACTAAGATAGAGATATTCGATAAGGAGCTTATAACCCTCTACATTGTCGGGAAATACGGGCTTGGGGTATCTGAGGAACTGGATACTATCAGAAGTATATTTGAGCTTGAGGAGAAATGCGAAAATGCCTTCTTCAGAATTCTTAAAGGCGATAACGTCCGTGATGTAATGAATGAAGTCTTTGGAGTTAATGATGAACCAAGTCTCATATTTAGGGTATTGCGGTTTGGCTTAACATTAATGTTACTTGGTTTTATAGAGGAGGACAAATTCCTTACCGTTCTAAACAAGATGGTCGACGCATATGAAGATCTTAAGGATAGATTTCGGGGTTTTGCAAGATTCTATATAGCCTTGAAGATAGGTGAAGCAATAGCATTAGGGAAAGTTAGGAATAGCGTAGAAAAGGAGGCATTAAAACATACCCTCTGCCTTAAGTTAGGTTTCTCTAAGAGTGCTCCCCCTGACGAGATGATATATGACATGACTAGAAGCATATTCAAGGTAAACGACTCTCTCCTTAAGAGAATACTGCCTAAGGTTAAGGCTTCCTGAGAACTATTATATGAGAGTAAAGTCCTCCCTGATATATGGTTCGCTTATGTAAGACCTCATATCCGAGCTTCTTAGCTAGCCTTAGTGTAAGCTTACTTTGTATCGTGATAAGTGTAAGTGTTCCATCATCCTTAAGGATATTAAGAGAACTTTGTAAAAACCTTTCATAAAGTCTCTTAAGACCACGAGGTCTCATCCTTATTCCATAAGGTGGATCCGTTATTATCCTATCAAACTCAAAACCATGGAACTCTCTGTCTAAATTCCTCGCATCACCTACCTTTAGTATAACCCTATCGCTCACTCCCGCTGCCTTTACGTTCATGAATGCTCCCTTGACAAAATTAGGATTAATATCCATTCCATATAATTTAGCTCTTGGAAGCTGCAATGCCGCCTCTATGAGTATAGTACCCCCTCCGCACATCGGATCTAATATTAATTCGCCATTCTTCGCACCCGAGAGCTTTACTAATGAATAAGCTATTGTGGGCCTTAAAGATGATGGATGAAGGAATCGTCTATATTCCCTATCATGTAATGGCTTGGGACCAGTCCTATCAATTCCAATTATGAACACATCTCCTATCACCTCTGCGTATATTGTTATATCTGGATACTCTAAGTCAACAGGAGGTCTTATACCGTATACCTCTATTATTCTATCTATTACTGCTTGCCCTACAACCTTTGCTATATCCAAAGATGTATACTCATGTTCGCCCTCTCTCTGAGAAACCACTCCAATTCTAGTATGCGGCGTGACGAATTCCTCAAACGCAATTTCCTTACAATATTCATAAATGTTTCTTAACGAATTCTTATCTTTACCTACCCTCGTAGTACCAAGGAGAAATATCACCCTCTCAATGCTCTTAACGTTAAGTATTTTGCTTAAATCGAATTCTTTTACATCTCTAATCAGGACTCTACCTCTAAGTCCGTATGGTGAGAGTAAGCACTTCCCGTATTTTAAAATACCTTGTATGTCTTCTGCAGCTACATCTTCTAACCCTGGTATTGTAGTGATGAGTATATCCTTTATGAGTTTCCTCATATCCGTCCTCACGCTCTTATCTAAGATACCATGTATGATAACGCCTTTATAAATCGCGCTCGTGCCCACTCCTCAGCTCTCCTCATATCAATTATTAATGCTGTACGGTAGAGTAACGCTGAGTAAACTGCCTTAAGAAATTCTAAGACGAAAACATTAGTATGTATGTCTCCGCATATTATTATGGTATCAACTGGCGTCTCACGATAGACAAAATATTCGTCGCTTATTTCGCCAAGATCCTTAGCCTTCTCTAAACTTCCTTTCGAGACAACGAATATTGCAATAACATCAGGAATTGACATTCCTTCACGTGCTGCTTCTGAGAGAGCAAATTGTAGTAATCTCCTTAGTTCGCTTTCCGTGATAGGTGGCTTCTCTACGAGCATTTTAATTACAACAGACATCGTTTATAGTTTAATTCACCTTGCTGATATCTGTTTTCAATAGGGCTATTACTTGTCTTACGTTAGACGGAATCTTTTGGGATGCCTTATACAGATTCCAGAGTGGGCTTTCCCTCGTTATCATGTACTTTATCCCATGCGACGATATCTTGTATATAGATATATATCCCTCCTTCCTCAATTCCTCAAGTACGGCTCGAACTAACGTGAGTGTAACAGGTTTCGTCGATAGGTTGGCAATCTTCGCAAGCTTCTTACATGTAAATGTGACGACACTCCCTCTAGCATCCTTTATTAACTTTCCCAATGCAAATAACGTTAATCGCTCTATGTCCTCATAGCGCTCTATCAATAGAGACCCCCATCTTAAACATAGCGCTTAAAAAGTAAAGTAGCTTTCCCACTAATGGTGGGGTGGATATCGCAGAATATGATGCAGACAATATCTAGATATTATTTATTTATGTAAAACGCTTTATAGATATCGTGATTATGCTTAGAGCCCCGATAGTGCATTACTCACCTGCCCCAAAGGATGTAGTCCGCGTTGCCTTAGACATGCTAAGATTACATAAAGGCGAGCTACTTTTTGACTTAGGCTGTGGTGATGGTAGGATATTGATAATGGCAGCTAAGTACTATAATGTCAAGGCTGTAGGAATTGAGATAAGACGGGGATTAGCCAGGATAGCAAAAGAGAACGCTAAAAGAGCAGGCGTTGCTGATCTAGTCGAAGTAATAAGGGGTGATTTCTTTAGGATAGACTTATCAAAGGCTGATGCAATAACGCTTTACCTATCATCGAAAGTAAACGAGGCCCTTAAGATGAAGTTCATTAATGAACTTAGGGATGGAACAAGAATAGTATCGATATTCTTTCCGATTCCATCGTGGAATCCAATAGAAGTACGTAAAGTCAGAACTCCCATAAAGGACTTCAACGTATACCTCTATGAGATGAATCCAGAGATTAGACGTTGAGACAAATATTTAAATAGGTAAGCTCTTAAGGATGTAGGTACAAATCCTAAAATCAATAATAGTCAGTTTGAGTAGAGGGATTGAATTTGAGTTTAAGTATAGAGAAAAAGCTGTATATTCCGGATAGCTCAGTCCTAGTAGATGGTACTTTAAGGGAGGCTATAAAAGAGGGAAGGATAAGCGGCGATATACTCATCCATATGTATCTCGTTCGTCACTTTAGACAACTGATGGCTGAGGGTAGAGGAGAGGGAGATATAGGACTTCGAGAGATTGAGCTAATAGGGAAGATATGTAAGAAAATGGGA